>JANXGZ010000117.1 GCA_024958995.1 Methylococcales bacterium
TGTGTGAAAAGCGTGGAAGATGCCCTGAAGGAAGTCGAGGGCGTTGAGTCTGCCGAGGTCAACTTTGCCGATCATTCGGCCACCGTGTACGGCGGGATCGATGTCGACCTCATCAGAGGGGCACTGAGAGCCGCGGGTTACGACGCCGCTGTCATGGAAGGTATGAAAGATCCAGCGGACGAAGAGAATCTAGAATTCGAACGCTACCGGCAATTGTTGAAAAAAGCGGTTGTCGCGGGGCTTGCCGGTCTACCTCTCATGCTGGGGAGACACCTGGATCTTCTGCCTGTAGCGGGCGGAGGGGAGGCAAGTGACTTCTGGATTCTGGTAGCTGGGGTTACGCTGGTGATCATGGTCTATTCCGGAGGGCATTTCTATCGCGGCGCAATAAACGCGCTGCGCCAAGGCCAGGCGAGCATGGATAGCCTGATCGCGATGGGTACGGGCGCAGCCTGGGTTTACTCGACAGTGGTGACCGGGTTCGCGTCAGGTCTGCCGGTGCTGGCCAAACATGCCTATTTCGAGGCGGCCGTGATCATCCTGGCTTTCATCAACCTCGGGGCTGCTCTAGAAACCCGTGCCCGGGGCAAGACCAGTGGCGCCATTCGGGAACTCATGGGCCTACAGCCGGACACGGCTCGAGTCGTCAGAGACGGCAAAGAAATGGATATCCCCATCGAGAAGGTGGGGCTCGAAGAAGTGCTACGCGTTCGCCCTGGAGAGAAGATTGCGGTCGATGGAATCGTTGTGCAAGGCCAGTCGGCGATCGATGAATCCATGCTGACCGGGGAACCGGTGCCAGTCGAAAAACACGAGGGCGACGAAGTGGTAACCGGCAGCGTCAACCAGGCTGGGACCTTGCTGTATAAGGCAACCCGTATCGGACGGGATACGGTGCTCGCAAAGATCGTGGAAAGTGTCAGGCAGGCGCAGGGAAACAGGCCTGAGATTGCCAGACTAGTAGACCGTGTTGCTGCCGTGTTCGTGCCGGTCGTGATCGGCATTGCATGCCTGACTTTTCTGGTCTGGATGAGTTTCGGACCAGAACCTGCCCTCGCTTACGCTTTTGTAACCGCAATGACCGTACTTCTGATCGCCTGCCCCTGTGCGCTGGGACTTGCTACACCCATTTCGGTAATGGTTGCTGTTGGGCGGGCCGCAAGGTCCGGAATATTGATCCGTAACGGGGAAGCGCTTCAGACCGCAGAAAAGATTACTTGTGTGGTATTCGATAAAACGGGCACGGTGACCGAAGGGAGACCAAGCGTTTCAGCAGTTGAATCGGCTGCCGGCTGGAGCCCGGAACGGGTGTTGCAGGCGGCGGCAAGTCTCGAAGTCGGGTCTGAACATCCGCTGGCGAGAGCCGTGCTTGATGCATCCGGGTCGAAAAATATCGAGCCGACGGCGGTTTCCGGATTCGAGGCGTACACTGGTCGCGGGGTGTCGGGGGCCATGGAACAACAAACGATGTTTCTCGGAAACCTGGAGCTGATCGAATCGAACGACATTGAAGTCGGGGCTTTTTCCGGACTGGTTGAAAGGTATGCGGAAAAGGGAGAAACACCCGTACTGCTGGCTACCTGCACCGAAGTGGTAGGATTGCTTTCCATCGCCGACCGGGTCAAGGAGGGTTCGTTTCAGGCGGTTGCCGCGCTCGGCCCTGCAGGAATCCGGGTTCTGATGGTGACCGGGGATAACGAAAAGACGGCTCGTACAATTGCCGACAGGGTTGGGATCGCCGATGTGCGTAGCCGTGTGCTTCCTGAGGACAAGGCTTCGGTGATCAGGATTTTGCAGGAAGAGGGTGAAGTTGTCGCGATGGTCGGGGACGGGATCAATGATGCCCCGGCGCTTGCCCAGGCAGATGTCGGCTTTGCGATCGGAACGGGGACTGACGTCGCGATCGAGAGTGCAGATGTGGTCCTGATGCAGGGCTCCCTTGGCAAGGTACCCGAGACCATCGATCTTTCGAGAAAAACACTGCGGAATATCAGGCAGAACCTGGTCGGTGCGTTTGTCTACAATGTCTTGAGTATCCCGATTGCCGCCGGGGTGCTTTACCCTGTGTTCGGTATCCTGTTAAATCCGATGATCGCGGGAGCGGCCATGGCCATGTCCTCGGTCACCGTGGTGACCAATGCCAACCGTTTACGCTGGTTGTGATCGGCGAGAGGATTGGCACCCGTTACGCAGACAGCGTCGGCTAGCTTCAATGCATTAGCATGGCCCGTAATGTTAAAATTACAGGCTATCCGGACAAATCATCAGACTGGGCTTTAATCTAAATTTATTCAAGCAGGGTTGTAATATGGCAGGTCATAGCAAGTGGGCAAATATTCGATTTCGCAAAGGCGCGCAGGATGCCAAGCGGGGAAAACTGTTTACCAAGCTGATACGGGAAATCGGCGTGGCAGTGAAAAATGGCGGAGGCCCGGACCCGATGAACAACCCGAGTCTTCGGTCTGTCATGGATAAGGCCCTGTCTAACAACATGAAGAGAGACACCATCGAAAACGCCATCAAGAAGGCGAGTGGCACCCAGGACGGAGTAAGTTATGACGAAGTCCGGTATGAAGGTTACGGACCGGGCGGCGTTGCAATTCTTGTCGACTGCCTAACGGACAACAGGAACCGTACGGTTGCGGAAGTGCGGCATGCTTTTACCAAGGCCGGCGGAAACCTTGGAACCGAAGGTTCGGTTGGTTACATGTTCGAGAAACTCGGGCTCCTGACTTTTGCTGCCGAGCATGACGAAGATACGGTCATGGAAGCGGCACTGGAAGCCGGAGCAGAAGACGTGGTTCCTTTGCCTGACGGGTCGATCAATGTGACGACCAGCCCCGAGTACTTTCTGCCAGTGAAACAGGGTCTGATTGACGCCGGGCTTCAGCCGGAGAATTCGGAGATACTAATGAAAGCCGGTACCACGACCGTACTCGATGCCAAGGATGCCGAGAAGATGATTCGTTTGCAGGAACATCTCGAAGACCTTGACGATGTTCAGAATGTCTACTCCAATGCCGAGATCAGTGATGAGATTCTTGAAGGGATGTGCTGAATCGAGATTATGGCGCGAATCCTAGGTATTGATCCCGGGTCGAGAATCACTGGTTTTGGTGTCGTCGATACTGCAGCTGACGGACCCCAATACATTGCCAGCGGTTGTGTCCGAGTGACCGGCGAAGGCTTTCCGGACCGCCTAAAGCAAATTTTCGAGGGTATTGGCGAGGTGGTCAGCGAATTCGATCCGGATCAACTGGCGATCGAAAAGGTTTTTATGCACAAGAATGCCGATTCGGCGTTGAAACTCGGACAGGCACGTGGTGCCGCGATCTGTGCCGTCATTTCCAACCGGATCCCGGTTTATGAATATGCGGCGCGCCAGGTCAAGCAGGCCCTGGTAGGTAAAGGGAGTGCCGAGAAAAACCAAGTGCAGCATATGGTTCGCATCCTGCTGGGTCTGCAGGGCAAGTTGCAGACCGATGCAGCGGATGCGCTGGGTGTGGCCCTTTGTCACATACATTACCAGCAGACTCGGAAAAGACTTTCCGGGCAGGCCTCCTAGTCGGTGGCAACATGAAGCAGGTTGTGATCCTTGTTGCAACCCGTGACGTGCGAATGGCGGAGACGGCGGCTTGATCGGCTTTCTGCGGGGACGCCTGGTGGCAAAGGCTGCGCCAACCATGTTGCTCGACGTGAATGGTGTGGGCTACGAAATCGAAGCGCCGATGTCGACTTTCTACAGCCTGCCTGAACTCGGTCAGGAAGTGCAATTGCATACGCATCTGGTCGTTCGAGAGGACGCCCACATCCTTTTCGGTTTCAGCAGCGACGCCGAACGCAGTCTGTTCAGAAGTCTGATCAAGGTCAACGGAGTCGGCGCGCGCCTAGCGCTGACCCTGCTTTCGGGTCTCAGCGTCGAGGAATTTCACCGCTGTGTTCAGGGTCACGATACAGCCTCGCTGGTCCGCCTACCAGGGATCGGCAAGAAGACGGCCGAACGGCTGATTATAGAAATGCGGGATCGTTTGCCCGGGATCGAAGAATCGGGGACCTGGGCATCAACGATTCCCGGGAATGCTGTAAGTGTCCGTTCGGCGGTGCAGGAAGCACTCAGTGCCCTGCTGGCACTGGGCTACAAGAACAGCGATGCCCAACGAATGCTTAAACAGGTGCCAGTTGAAGGCAAAAGCAGCGAGCAAATCATTCGTTCTGCCCTGCAGTCGAGGGGATAAATGAAGGAGGTCGGGACACAATGATTGAGCAGGACAGGGTAATCACCGTCCATGGCGTGCAGGAAGATGAATCGGTCGATTCCGCGATCCGGCCGAAGCGTCTGAAGGATTATATCGGTCAGGAGCCGCTGCGCGAACAGATGGAAATCTTTGTCAGAGCAGCACTGGAACGCGAGGAATCACTCGATCATGTCCTGATTTTCGGGCCGCCCGGATTAGGCAAGACGACTCTAGCCAAGATCATCGCGGTCGAAATGAATGTCAGCCTGAGACAGACTTCAGGGCCGGTACTAGAAAAGGCCGGTGACCTGGCCGCACTGCTGACCAACCTGGAATCCGGTGATGTTCTATTCATCGACGAGATTCATCGCCTCAGTCCCGTGGTCGAAGAAATTCTTTACCCGGCCATGGAGGACTACCAGCTTGACATCATGATCGGCGAAGGCCCTGCGGCCCGGTCCATTAAGCTTGATCTGCCACCTTTCACCCTGGTGGGTGCAACGACACGGGCCGGGTTGCTGACCTCTCCTCTAAGGGACCGTTTCGGGATCGTGCAGCGGCTCGAATTCTATACGGTGGAAGAGTTGTCGACGATTGTGCTCAGGTCGTCAAGAATCCTGAATATCGAGGTGGATGAAGCTGCTGCGCGTGAGGTGGCTAGCCGTTCCCGCGGTACACCGCGAATCGCCAACAGGCTCCTGCGTCGTGTCAGGGACTATGCGCAGGTGAAGGCAGAGGGCAGGATCAATGCGGGAATTGCGGACCTGGCTCTGAGCATGCTGAAAGTGGATCGCAATGGTTTCGACCAGATGGATCGACGTTTGCTCAGGACCATGATCGAAAACTTTGATGGAGGCCCGGTTGGGCTGGACAGTCTGGCAGCTGCCATCAGCGAAGAACGGGGAACGATCGAAGACGTCGTCGAGCCGTACCTGATTCAGCAGGGGTACATCATGCGAACCCCGCGGGGCCGGGTAGCCACCCGGAATGCGTATCTGCACCTGGGGCTAAAACCACCGGCGGGTGGACAAGCGAACGGAGACCTGTTTGACCGATGAAGGACTTTCAGTGGCGGGTGCGTGTCTATTACGAGGACACGGATGCAGGGGGGGTTGTCTACTATGCCAATTACCTCAGGTTTTATGAACGAGCCAGAACGGAACGGCTAAGGGCCTGGGGTTACGAGCAGGATCAGATTCGCCAGGAAACCGGCCTGGTTTTTGCCGTTCGCTCCGTTACGGTAGACTACTTGCGGCCGGCACGCTTCAATGACCAACTGCTGGTTACTGCCGACGTTTTTAGGGTGAAACGCGCCAGTCTAGAATTTAGCCAGGAAATTACCTCTGAAGTAAGCTGCGAATTACTGTCGCGTGCGCGGATCAGGGTAGCCTGCGTCGACAGCGGAACCTTCACACCCCGCCCGATTCCGAACATGATGCTGGACAAGATTACCGATGACATCTGATGATTCGTTTTTTCAACTGATACTCGATGCCAGTTTCGTGGTGCAGGCCGTACTGCTGCTGCTGGTTGTCGTATCCTTGGCATCGTGGACATTCATTTTTTCTAAGCGCCAGGAGCTTCAGTCTGCCGAAATGGTTGCAGATGCGTTCGAGAACCGGTTCTGGTCGGGGATCGATCTGGCGGAATTGTACAAGCAGTTGACCGCCGATCGCCATCAGGCCGCGGGCATGGAAAACCTTTTCATTGCCGGCTACCGCGAATTCGCAAGGCTGAGGCAGAAGGCAGATCGGGATACTGGGATCTTGGTGGAAGGTTCCCAGAGAGCCATGCGGATCGCTCTTATGCGAGAGATGGACCTCATCGACGATCGACTTCCCTTTCTTGCAACTGTCGGCTCCACTAGTCCCTATGTCGGCCTGTTTGGCACTGTCTGGGGGATCATGAATTCCTTCCGGGCGCTTGGGGATGTTCAGCAGGCCACCCTCGCCATGGTGGCGCCAGGTATTGCCGAGGCCTTGATCGCGACCGCGATGGGCCTTTTTGCGGCGATCCCCGCTGTTGTCGCCTACAATCGTTTCGCAACCCGGGCGGAGCGTCTTTCGGGCCGTTACGAGGTTTTCACGGAGGAATTCGTGAATCTGCTACAGCGGCATGCGGGACCTCATGGCTCGTAGGGGAGGCCGGCACCGGCCGATTGCCGAAATCAACGTTGTTCCTTATATCGATGTCACCCTGGTGCTGCTCATCATTTTCATGATTACTGCGCCTTTGCTGCAGACCGGGGTGGACGTCGATTTGCCGACAGCCGATGCACGCCCGGTGAATCAGGATGAAAATACACCTCCGCTGGTTGTTTCGGTGAATTCGGAAGGGCAATACTTCCTGGATATAGGTGATAACCCCGACAAGTCTGTCGGAATTCGCGAACTGATGATCCGGGTTGCTGCCGTGCGAAGACATAAGCCCCAGACTGCGGTCCTGGTTAGGGGCGACAATAGCGTAGGCTACGGTAAGGTGGTTACGGTAATGGCTGCTCTTAAAGAAGCTGGCGTGTCCAGCGTTGGTTTGATGACCCGTCCGCCTGCCGAATGAAGGACTTTTTCCGGCGTCATTCTGTTTCCGCTGGCTATTCGCTATTGCTGCACACGGGAATCTTGGCCATGTTTTTTCTGAGTTTCCCGGATACAGCAATGGAACGACCGGCAACCCCCTTTCCAGAGACCGTCAGGGCGGAGATGTTGGACGAGTCGGCCATCGAGGAGGAGGTTCGGAAGCTCAGGGAAATCGAGACAAAAAAACAGCAACAGCAGCAGGCTCGTCAAAAGAAACTTGAAACCGCACGCAAGGAAGAAGCTCGACGTCTGAAGAAGCTGAAAGAGCAGGCCGCGAAGGAAAATCGCAAGCTACAGGAACTGAAGAAGAATCGGAAGAAGGTAGAGCAGCAGCGCATCAAAGAACAGAAGCGCCTAAAAAAACTGGAAAAGAAACGAAAGGCTGAAGAGAAAAAGCGCAAGCAGGAAGAAAAGCGGAAAGCTGAGGAAAAGGCCCGCCGGCTTGCAGAACAGAAGGCGGTGGAGGAAAAACGCATTGCCGAAGAACAACGGCGAAAACAGGAATCCGAGGCAAAAGCTAGTGCCGAGCGGCATGACCGGAAAGCCACCGCCGATGCCAATGCGAAAATAGAAGCCAAGCTCAACCGTCTTTGGCGCAGACCGCTCGGGACAGCGGTCGGCCTTTCCTGTGTCATTCTTGTCAAGACTGTACCTGGGGGCGAAGTAGTG
>JANXGZ010000323.1 GCA_024958995.1 Methylococcales bacterium
GTATGCACGCAAACCCGATCCGAATGCGTTTTCTTCAATTCATCGAGAGCCCAGTATGCGTCCTTGTCAACCCTCGCATCCCCATCACTGAGCACTATGATGGCTGTTTGTCCCTCAAGAGATTCCATGTCCACCGACGCTTGCTCCAGCGCAACATCCAGCGGCGACCCGCCTTCGGCACATTCGATGGAATCCAGTGCCCGGTTGAACGATTCCTTTTTGTAGGGCCCGATTTTGAGCCGCTCTACCGTAAAGCCCCAGGATTGGCAGGAACCAAAGCCGAAGGTTCGGATCCCGGCCTTGAGTTCAATCTCGGGAATGGTCTGATTGAACTGCCTGAGAATTTCCAGCTCTACATCAAGCAGGATTGGCGTTACATTGGTTTCGAACGCTTCGTACAGGTAACGCTTGTTCATCGTCGATGATGTGTCAACGATCACCAGTAAATTGTCAACCTTGCTTGTATAGTCTCCGGAAAGCAGTTTTTCATTCAGGTTTTTCGGTTCAAAGGCTGCAAAGGTCACCGGAACTCTCTCGGCCGCACAACCCGCGAGGATGCAAAAGAACACCAGACAGGCTGGGCCGTACCGGCGGGCAGCCTTTTTTGGGTCATCGTTCATGAAAGCCAGCCTCCTTGAAGACAAAAAGTTGCAGTTGTGAAATGGCCCCTGAACCCCGGCGATTTGCTCGGCAGATTGCATTGTTGCCGAAGTCAGCCATGGATTCCCTGCCCTTCCAGCGTCTGGATACAGCGAGCGTTATTGTTTCGGGGATTATTGACATAGGGACTGACTGCCGAAACGCGCATCCGCTTCGAAGAATAAGGGCGAAGTAGAGCCCCAGAGTCCCGAGAGACCGGATCAAGCCATTTAGAATAGTGTGCCCTGGCTAGAATGACCGGCATTCGATCATGTATGTTCTGCATGAGCGAATTGGCGCAAGTCGTCAAGATGGTACAGGATATCAGGCTTCCATCATCCCCTGGGTCCTTCCAGCAATCCCATAGACCGGCGAAACCAAAAACCGTCCCAGCTTGCAGGGTAACCAGATAAGGCTGTTTCGATCCGCTACCTGTTGAGCGCTCCCACTCGAAAAACCCGTTTGCGGGTATCACGCAACGACGCCAACGGAAACTTTCCCGGTACGCTGGTTTTTCGGCAGCCGATTCAGCGCGAGCATTGATCATTCTGTAAGCAACGCTCCGTTGTTTGGACCAGGATGGGACCAACCCCCAATGAGCCAGGGATAGTTCCATCTGCCGGGATCCCGGGTCGTAGCGTACGATGGGTATATCGGCCGACGGGCAAACATTGTAATTCGGCTTCATCGTATCGATACGAGACACCGATCCTGCAGACAAGGAAAATTCCCTGGGCCAGGTTTCCGTATCCGGGATGATGTTATATCGACCACACATGATTCCTGACGGTCAGCTAAACCCGGGAAACGTTGATCGCCTGACTTCGCCATCAACATCTTGATTAAGAAATAAAGACTTCACCTCTGAATGACTTGGTAACAGAACGCTTCGTCCGGTCTGCCCGAATCAACTCCTTGCGCCTCTCCAAAATTATTCAAGGCTACCGCACCGAATTTCATTTTCCAACACAGAAACTAGAAAATATCCTGCCCAGCAAATCGTCGGTTGTAACTTCACCGGTAATTTCTGAAAGGGATTGCTGGGCGATCCGCAGTTCCTCGGCAACAAGCTCAAGCTCCAGGGCTCCTCTCAGCCGAGTGATGGCTTGCCGAATCGAGAACAATGAACGATCCAGGGCATCCAGGTGCCTTCGACGCGCGATAAACACATCCTCGCTCCGCTCATCGTATCCCATCACGTCTTTCAGGTGCCGGTAAAGCAAATCCAGTCCATCCCCGGTTTTGACCGATAGGTGGATTGTCGCACCCCGCTCCGTTTGATCAAGCCGCGCCGCTTCGCCGGTCAGGTCAATCTTGTTGACAACCCGGGTAATCTCAATATCAGGGGGCAGGGAATCCTCAAGAACGCTATCAGATTCAGGACTGCGGGCATCCAGCATCAAAAGAATCCGGTCAGCGTGTCCCAATTCCTCGCGGGCTCTCCGGATTCCTTCCTCTTCAACACGGTCGCAACTTTTACGCAGCCCTGCGGTATCAATCACATGCAAGGGCATACCGTCGATCTCGATCGCTTCCCTCAGCACGTCACGCGTGGTGCCCGCCTCACTGGTTACAATCGCCACCTCTCTGCCGGTCAGTTCATTTAGCAGGCTTGATTTACCCGTGTTGGGTTTTCCCGCAATAACGACTGAAAGGCCTTCCCTGAGCAAACAGCCCTGGCGAGCAGTGCTAAGTACTTCCTGGATGGAGTGTTCAATCTGAACCGCCCTGATCAACAGCGAAGGATCGGCCAGAAAGTCGATGTCCTCATCCGAGAAATCGATCGAAGCTTCAATATAAAGCCGAAGCTCGGTTAATTCTTCAACCAGATCGTTGACCTTGGCAGAAAACCTACCCTGCATCGCATTGCGTGCAGAGCGGGCTGCCTGCACGGTGGTCGCCTCAATCAGATCGGCAATGGCTTCCGCCTGAAGCAGGTCGATTTTCCCATTGAGAAAGGCTCGTTCCGAAAACTCCCCGGGCCTGGCAACCCGTGCACCGAGTTCCAGTACTCGAGCCATCAGAAGGTCGAGGATAACCCGACCACCATGAGCCTGCAGTTCAAGCGTATCTTCGCCGGTAAAAGACGCGGGAGAAGGAAAATACAAGGCGATGCCTTCATCGATAGCCCTACCCCGGCTATCAATGAAGGATGCAAACGTGGCAAAACGGGGCTCGGGAACCCTGCCCAGTATCGCGGTACAGAAGGATTCAATACCGCTTCCCGAAATTCTGACGATGCCAATTCCACCCTTCCCCGCGGGTGTGGCGATGGCCGCAATGGGTTCGGAACAGGCCGGGGCCAGCATCAGCGGGCCTCCATCACTCGACCCAAGGGAGAATGGTTTCTCCCAAGCAGGATTATTCCTCGCCCCGCTCTATTTTGCGGGTGATATACGACTGCTGAGTAATGGCCAACGTGTTGTTGCATACCCAGTACAGAACCAGCCCCGCCGGAAAAAAGAGAAAGAAAACGGTGAAAATGATTGGAAACATTTTCATAATCTTTGCCTGGACCGGATCGACCGGTGTCGGGTTTAAACGCTGCTGGATCCACATCGAAAACCCCATCAGCAGAGGAAGAACATAGTAAGGGTCCTTCACCGACAAATCCTGGATCCAGAAAGCGAACGGTGCATGGCGCAACTCGACAGTTTCCATCAACACCCAGTAGAGCGATATGAAGACAGGAATCTGGACAAGGATCGGTAAACAGCCCCCCAGGGGGTTTACCTTTTCCTTTTTGTACATGGCCATCATTTCCTGATTGAAGCGGGGTTTGTCATCCTCGTAGCGTTCCTTGACGGCCTGGAGCTTGGGCTGCAGCTTGCGCATTTTCGCCATCGAACGATAACTTGATGCGGACAAGGGAAAGAAAATACCCTTGATCACCAGCGTCACCATCATGATCGCGTAACCCCAGTTGATAACGTACCCCTGGAAGTTTTCCAGTAACCAGAAGATGGGTTTGCCAAGGAATGTCAGTACGCCATAATCGACGGTCAAATCGAGCCCTTCGGCCGTCTGCTCCATGATGCTCTGGATCTTTGGCCCGGCGTAAAGAACAGACTCGAAAATGTGACTGCTGCCTGGATTGACTCTAACCGGGGCAGAGTAGGAACCGATGACGAAACGGTTTTCCGGCAAAGAAATGGTATAGAAATGGTTTTTCTCGTTCGGCGGAATCCAGGCAGCAAGAAAGTAATGTTGGATCATTGCCGTCCAGCCACCAACAACGTCTCGACTAAGATCAACGTCGCGCATGTCGTCAAAATCGATTTTCTCGTATTTCTCCTCTTCGCTGTAGATGACCCCGCCGGTGTAGGTACGGATAAAGGTTGAATCGTCTCCGGAGTGGGCTTCACTTCTCTGCAACTGTTCATACTGGCCGCCCACCCAGGCTGTCGACGAATTGTTGCGTACTTCTTGTTCCAGGTGGATCCGGTAGTCCCCTCGCCTTAAGACAAAAGCCTTGACCACGTCGACTCCGTCGCCACTGGTCCATTTGAATGGCACCCGCAGAACCTCTTCTCCCGCCGGCAACTCGTAAGTGTCGTGATCAAACTGATAGGTGCTGTGATGATTCGGGGCCGTTCCCATGCGAGCCCTCAGGCCACTCTGGGCGATGAACCAATTTTGATTTCTTTTTTCAAAGAGTTTCAGTGGAATATCTGGTTCGTCTTTCTTGACCGGGTAATCCAGCAGATCAAGAACGACTATCGTTCCACTTGAGTCGATTTCCAGCCGCAAAACATCGGTGGTAACGACCACTTTCTGTCTTTCTGTGTTCGCTGGCGACAGATCCCGCTTATCATCAGAAAGCCCTTGCCCATCGGTCACAACATCCGCATCGAGATTTCCACTGGATACCCCGGAAAGATCAGCAAACTTGTCGACGGAGTCCGCATCAACTTGATCCACTTGCTGCTGAACGGGAGTATTGGCCTGCGGCCCATACTCCATGTCC
>JANXGZ010000192.1 GCA_024958995.1 Methylococcales bacterium
CGACCCAATCTCGGGTTTGTACAGGATTCTCGATAGATCGATACCCTTGGCCTTCCAGTGTGATATCGCCTTGTGCATGTTGAGCATTTGCGACTGGCCGATCATTTCGTTGAATGACCTGAACCCGAGTTTCGACATCAGCGCACGAACCTCTTCGGCGATGAAGAAGAAATAGTTCACCACGTGTTCAGGTTTTCCCGTGAAGCGTTTGCGCAATTCCGGATCCTGGGTCGCGATCCCGACCGGACAGGTGTTCAGGTGACACTTGCGCATCATCAGGCAGCCTTCGACGATCAGGGGGGCGGTGGCAAAGCCGAATTCGTCTGCGCCGAGAAGTGCCGCAACAATGACATCGCGACCGGTACGCAGGCCGCCATCTGTTTGTACAGAGATGCGTCCTCGAAGGTTGTTCAAGGTCAGCGTCTGCTGGGTTTCCGCCAGCCCGATTTCCCATGGGAGTCCGGCGTGCTTGATCGACGTGATTGGGCTGGCCCCGGTTCCACCATCGTATCCGGAGATGGTCACGTGATCTGCGTGAGCCTTGGATACCCCCGCGGCCACCGTGCCAACACCAACTTCGGACACCAGTTTGACGCTGATTCGGGCTTCTGGATTGACGTTCTTGAGATCGTGGATTAGCTGTGCCAGATCCTCGATCGAATAGATGTCATGGTGAGGTGGCGGGGAAATCAGTCCCACGCCCGGAGTCGAGTGACGGACCTTGGCAATGACATGATCCACCTTATGACCCGGCAACTGGCCTCCTTCACCGGGTTTTGCGCCCTGGGCGACCTTGATCTGGATATCGTCGGAGTTGACCAGGTATTCGGTGGTTACGCCGAAACGCCCGGAAGCGACTTGCTTGATTGCCGAACGCATGGAGTCTCCATTTTCCATGGGCTTGAATCGTTCTGACAGTTCGCCGCCTTCACCGGTATTCGATTTTCCGCCTATGCGGTTCATCGCGATTGCCAGAGTGGTATGGGCTTCGAAGGAAATTGAGCCAAAGGACATGGCACCGGTGACGAAACGCTTTACGATTTCCGTTGCGGGTTCTACTTCATCGAGAGGAACCGGGTTTTCGGCCAACTTGAAATCCATCAGCCCACGCAGGGTCAGCAGACGTTCGTTCTGTTGGTTCACCAGATTGGCGTATTCGCTATAGGTTTCCGCATTGTTGGCGCGGGTTGCATGCTGCAGTTTCGAGATCGACTCCGGTGTCCACGTGTGGTTTTCACCACGCAACCGGTAGGCATATTCGCCGCCAACATCCAGTGCGTTTCGGTAAATGGGTGCATTGCCATATGCCTGGCGGTGTCGGCGAATGCTTTCCTCGGCAATTTCAGCGAGGTCAGATCCCTCGATCGTACTGGTTGTGCCGGTAAAATATTCGGTCAGGAAGTCTTCTTTCAACCCGATCGCGTTGAAGATCTGTGCACCGCAGTAGGACTGGTAGGTGGAGATGCCCATTTTGGACATGACCTTGAGTAGCCCCTTGCTGACCGCCTTGATGTAACGCTTGTGGGCTTCCTCTTTGCTGAGGCCATGGTCCAGTGCTGAGATTGTATCGAAAGCCAGGTAAGGGTTGACGGCTTCTGCACCGAACCCTGCCAGAACCGAGAAATGATGCACCTCGCGGGCTTCGCCGGTTTCGACAACTAAGCCCGTTTCCGTTCTCAGCCCTTCCCTGATCAGGTGGTGGTGAACCGCCGAAGTTGCCAGCAAGGCGGGAATGGCAATGCGTCCCGCGTCCATGCAGCGGTCAGAGAGGATTAGGATATTGCTTCCCTGCAGGACGGATTTCTGGGCACTTGTGCATAGCGCGTTCAGGGCTGGCTTCATGCCCGCGGCCCCGCTGTCGGCCGGGAAACAGATATCCAGCGTCTTGGTTTTGAAGGCTCCATGGGACCGGGCTTCGATCCTGCGAATCTTTTCCAGGTCCTGGTTGCTCAGTATTGGGTGGTTGACCTCAAGACGCTTGTGTGAATTGTGGTTGCCGAGAGCCAGCAGGTTCGGGCGCGGCCCGATCAGTGAGACCAAGGACATTACCAGTTCTTCGCGGATCGGATCGATTGGGGGGTTAGTGACCTGGGCGAAGGCCTGCTTGAAATAGTCGTAGAGCAAACGGGAACGACTGGAAAGCACTGCCAGAGAAGCGTCTACGCCCATTGACCCAATCGGATCCTGGGAGTTTTCTAACATCGGGATTAGAAAATGCTTAACGTCTTCCTGCGTGTAGCCAAACGCCTGTTGCCTACTGAGAAGGGTGCCGTGGTCTGATCTCATCGGGGCGATTTCGGGCGGTAGTTCCTCGAGCATGATCTGCGAGTCGTCTAGCCATTCTTGGTAGGGCGCTCGCGCCGCCAGTTCCGATTTCAGTTCCTCGTCATTGATGATTCGGCCTTCCTCGACGTCAATCAGGAACATTTTCCCGGGCTGGAGGCGCCATTTTTTAACGATTTTTTCCTGCGGAATATCGAGAACACCCATTTCCGAAGCCATCATCACCATGTCGTCATCAGTAATGAGGTAGCGGGCTGGACGGAGTCCGTTGCGATCCAGGGTTGCACCGATCTGCTTGCCATCGGTAAAAGCGATGGCCGCCGGTCCGTCCCACGGTTCCATGACGGCGGCGTGGTATTCGTAGAAAGCGCGTCGGTCTTCCGCCATCAGTTCGTTTCCGGTCCACGCTTCCGGGATCAGCAGCATCATTGCATGGGCCAGTGAATAGCCGCCGGCGACCAGCAACTCCAGGGCGTTATCAAAACAAGCCGTATCGGATTGGCCTTCGGCAATCAGCGGCCATAGTTTCTT
>JANXGZ010000106.1 GCA_024958995.1 Methylococcales bacterium
CCTACAACGTGGCGAAGAAGCACATCGCCACCAAAAATGACCTGAAAAACTCAGGCAAGATCTGGACCAGGATAAGCCGCCCCCATTCCCTGAGCCAAGTCCGGTTGACAATCAGTACCGAAATGGCCGGTATGGTAATTGGGTCACCAGCACCGGCCAGGTCGTGAATGACCCGCAGTTCTACCGGCCTACTATGGAATCTCTGGCAAGCAATGTTTCGGCAAGTATGGGGTTCGCGCGGTGAATCAGAATGGCCAGATTGTGGACATGATCCCGGGAAGTGAATAACGAAGATGGCTTCCAGTTGTGCTGCAAAAAGCCAGGTACTTAAATGCGATACCTAACCAAATCGCGTTTCCAGTTGGCCATGGAGTGCCCAACGAAACTCTTTTATACCCGGAAACATGAGTATGTGAACAATAAGCTGGACGATCCATTCCTGCTTGCATTGGCTGAGGGTGGCTTACAGGTTGGCGAGTTGGCGAAGAAATACCACCCCGGGGGACACGACATCACGGCTCTTGATCACGAGGAAGCAGAGTCCGAAACAAACCGGCTGTTCAACGAAGAGAAGACCATTCTTTTCGAACCAGCTATTCGGCATCAGAATCTTTTCATCCGAATTGATGTCCTGGTCAAGAATGGCCGGGACCTCGAATTGATCGAGGTGAAGGCGAAGTCGTACGACAAATTAGAGGGACCGGAGTCTTTCATGAACAAGAACGGCTCCCTTTCGAGTGCCTGGCGATCGTATTTCTACGACGTTGCATTCCAGACCCATGTTCTCGAGCTCGCGATGCCGGGATACAAGGTTCGCCCCTACCTGATGTTGATTGACAAGCACGTACGCTGTCCGACAGACGGTCTCCATCAGAAATTTCGAGTGGTTCGGAATACAAAGAGTCACAAGGGAGTCAGCGTATCAAGCCAACTGGTCTCGGAAGACCTTGACCCGCAGATTTTGATCAAGGTGCCGGTCGACGAGCAGGTCAAGTTCATCCGCTCGGGTAGAGATTCAGACGGCCTGGTGAATTTTGGCGCGGAGGTCAAACGGCTTGCGGCTTCCTATGAAGCTGACCAGAGGATTCAGACACCGATTGGTTCCAAGTGCAGAAGCTGCGAGTTTGGCCGTAAGAAGGAAGACATCGTTGATGGAAAGCGGAGCGGTTTTCGGGAATGCTGGACCGATGCACTTGACTGGAACGAGAGTGACTTTGCTGAACCAAATATTCTTGATCTCTGGAACTACCGAAAAAAAGATGCCCGGATTGCCGAAGGTCGAGTCAAGTTAAAAGACATTAAGAAATCAGATATTGGTATCAAGTCCAAGGCGACCCCTGGCCTGTCTACCAGTAAACGTCAATGGCTGCAGGTGCGCAAAGCAATCGATCGCGACACCACGCCCTGGGTGGATGCACAAGGGCTGCAAGCCGAGATGGAGACCTGGTCTTATCCGCTTCATTTCATCGACTTTGAAACCGCGATGGTTGCCTTACCCTTCAATAAGGGTCGCCATCCATACGAGGGTGTTGCCTTCCAGTTCTCTCACCACACCGTTCAAGAGGATGGGTTGGTTGCGCATGCTGGGGAATATCTCAATACGGAACGGGGTGTTTTTCCGAATTACAGGATGGTCCGGGAACTGAAAAGCCAGCTTGAAAATGATGATGGAACCATATTCCGTTATGCCCACCACGAGAATACGTTTCTGTGCATGATCCACGCCCAATTACGGACGGATTCGGAGCCGCCCGCTGACCAGAAGGAGTTGATGACATTTATCCGCTGCATTACCCGCCCCGAGCGTAATAACACACAACAGTGGAGCAGTGCGCGGTGTATGGTTGATATGCTGGAGTTGGTCAAGAGCTACTGTTACTTGCCTTTTACGAACGGGTCGAATTCCTTGAAGGACGTACTTCCCGCAATACTGAACAGTTCTACCGCACTGCAGGCGAAATATTCGAAACCAATCTATGGAGCTGAAGGAGGTATTGAAAGCCATAACTTTAAGGATTGGCAGTGGGCTCGAAAGGAGAACGGGAGGGCCATCGATCCCTACGAACTGTTGCCCAGGATGTTCGATGACGCCACCGAAAAGACGCAGGAACTCATTAGCGATGAATCGGAACTGCGAGAAGCGAGCGCCGCTATGATTGCTTATGCGAGGGCGCAGTATGAGGAGATGAGTGAATATGAACGGGAACAGCTGTTTCAGGCGCTCCGCAAGTACTGCGAACTTGATACGCTGGCGATGGTGATGTTGTATGAAGGGTGGATGGATCTTATTGGATCAAATTAGGCGATACGATGAAGATTGGATTGAGAATTGGTGGTTATCTAGATGAAGAACAGTGGGATGAGATTCATCAAGAATTGGTTCGACTCATAAACCGTTTTGACAAGGTGTTCCGAAAGAGAGTCAACACGATTAGAGAGAATCTCATTGTTTCAGATGCCAATTCAGAGATGGCCAAT
>JANXGZ010000307.1 GCA_024958995.1 Methylococcales bacterium
CTGCGGGATTCCCAGTTGGGCGATGGCCGTGTTCAGGATGTCAGCAACTACATACGCAAGGGAAAACTCTGGACGGCGTTTGATTCTACTGAGCAGGTGGTTCTGCTAATCGATGAAATCGATAAGGCCGACATCGAGTTCCCCAACGACTTGTTGAATGAACTCGACAGGATGGAATTTTTTGTCTACGAGACCGGTGAGACTATCACCGCTGTGAACAGACCCATTGTGATCATTACGAGCAACAACGAAAAAGAACTGCCGGATGCCTTTCTAAGGCGTTGCTTCTTCCACTTCATTGCATTCCCGGATCGAGAAACCATGGAACGGATCGTTGATGTTCATCATCCGAACATCAAAAAGTCGCTGATCAAGGAGGCGCTGGATGTTTTCTTCGAGGTTCGGGAGGTTCCCGGACTGAAGAAAAAACCATCCACCTCGGAGTTGATCGACTGGCTGAAACTGTTGATGGCTGATGATATTCCAGAAGAAATTCTCAAAGAACGCGATCGGTCCAAGGCCATACCTCCACTTTACGGTGCTCTGTTGAAGAACGAGCAGGATGTCCACACGCTGCAGCGGCTGGCGTTCATGGCGCGCCGGGAAGCCCACGCCGGCCGTTGATGGCGTCGGCGCCAGATGCTTTGTCTGTGATTTGCCGTAAACAGATAGTCCTCGGGTAACTCTGTGCTGATTAATTTCTTTCAGACCCTCAAAAAACTCGAGATACCGGTTTCGGTCAAGGAATTTCTGGTATTGCTAGAAGCAATGCAGGCTCGGCTGGCCTTCGGCTCTGTCGATGATTTCTATCTGTTGGCGAGGTCGTGCCTGGTTAAGGACGAAAAATATTTTGATCGGTTCGACCGGGCATTTGGTGCCTGGTTCAAAGATTTGGAATCCTTAGAAGATGTTCTGAACGCACTGGTGCCCGAAGAATGGTTGCGTTCTGAGTTCGAAAAATACCTGACACCGGAAGAGCGAGAGCAGATCAAGTCACTCGGCGGACTCGATAAACTGCTAGAGGAGTTCAGAAAACGGCTTGAAGAGCAGGAAAAGCGGCATTCCGGCGGCAGCAAGTGGATCGGGACCGGGGGAACCTCCCCGTTTGGTAACAGTGGTTACCATCCTGAGGGCATTCGCGTGGGCGGCCAGGGGCGAAACGGACGTGCCGTTAAAGTCTGGGAGGAGCGCCAGTATCGTAACCTTGATGATTCGATTCATCTCGGCACGCGCAACATCAAGGTCGCACTGAAAAGGCTGCGCAAATTTGCCAGGACCGGCGCCGATGAAGAGTTGGATATGGATGACACCATATACTCAACGGCCAAGAACGCGGGGTTTTTAGACATCAAGATGAGGCCCGAACGTCACAATGCCGTGAAAGTGCTGGTGTTTTTCGATGTTGGCGGTTCCATGTATCCGTACGTTCGGACCTGCGAGGAATTGTTTTCGGCGGCTCGATCAGAATTCAAACACCTTAAGTATTATTACTTTCACAATTTTCTCTACGACTTTGTGTGGACGGACAACCGGCGACGGCGTGAACAGATCACAACCACCTGGGATCTGCTCAACACCTATCCGCCGGACTACAAGGTGATTATCGTGGGCGATGCAGCCATGGCACCCTACGAAATACTGAGTCCGGGCGGTAGTATTGAGTATCTGAACAAGGAGTCGGGCGCTGTATGGATGGACCGCTTTTCCAGGACCTGGCGCCGATTGATCTGGCTGAATCCTACACCGCAGGAACACTGGCCCTATACCCAGTCGACCGGTATCGTGCGTGAACTCGTCGAAGACAGAATGTTCCCTCTGACTTTAGAGGGCCTCGAGGAAGGAGCTCGTTACCTGTCCAGCTGACGGGCGCCCATCTGATGCCAATCACAGAAGACGCCGTGCCTTTGAATGTTCTCGGGGAACCGCTTGCGAATTGCTCGAGCGCACCCCTGACAGGGTTTTATCGCGATGGCTGTTGCCGGACCGGCCCGGATGATCTCGGTTCCCATGTGGTCTGTATTCAGGCGACAGCAGAGTTTCTGGAGTATTCGAAATCACGCGGCAACGATTTGTCTACGCCGGTAGACGCCTTCGGATTCCCAGGTCTAAAACCCGGCGATCGTTGGTGTTTGTGTGCGCTTCGCTGGAAGGAAGCGCTGGAAGCGGGTCACGCGCCCCGGGTCGTGCTCACGTCGACCCACGAGGCGGTACTCAACTACGTTGATTTATCTGATCTCAAACCCTACGCCCTTGACCTGTCCTGAGTCACGACAAGCGCCCTATTGCGGGTTTTGGATAGCTTAAACCCAAGGTTCAGATGACGGGCAACGGGTGGGTTGCCTGTTTAATAAAAAATGTACACATCTTATGTTCGTTGAGAAAGTCTGAATGAAAGTACTGTTCAGGTTTGCGC
>JANXGZ010000306.1 GCA_024958995.1 Methylococcales bacterium
CCGGATAGGAAGTTGCTGAAAGATCTTTGAATCGGACCCGTAAGCCCTAAAAACGGTTGCGGTAGAAACCATCATTTGCCAGAGGAAAACAGTTTATGACCATCAAAGTCGCAATCAATGGGTACGGCCGTATCGGACGGAATATCTTGCGCGCCGTCTATGAAAGCGGCCGGACCAACGAAGTTCAGATTGTAGCCATCAATGATTTGGCCGATGCAGAAACCAACGCACACCTGACGCAGTACGACACAGCGCACGGCCGATTCCCGGGGGAAGTATCGGTCGATGGCGACCACTTGGTGATCAACGGCGACAGGATTCGGGTCTTTGCAGAAAGGGATCCATCCAAACTGCCGTGGTCAGACCTCGATGTCGACGTTGTTCATGAATGTACCGGTTTCTTCGCATCGAAGGAAAAGGCAAGCGCACACCTGCAGGGCGGAGCAAAAAAAGTCATTATCTCCGCACCCGGGGGCAATGATGTTGATGCCACCGTTGTCTACGGAGTCAACCACGAGATCCTCAAATCAACCGACACGGTTATTTCCAACGCATCCTGCACCACCAATTGCCTGAGCCCCCTAGTCAAGCCGCTGCTCGAATCGGTTGGCGTGGAACACGGTCTCATGACCACCATCCATGCCTACACCAACGATCAGGTACTGACCGACGTATTTCATTCCGACCTGAGACGAGCACGTTCGGCTACGATGTCCATGATCCCGACAAAAACCGGGGCCGCGGCGGCGGTGGGCCTGGTACTGCCGGAACTGGCAGGAAAACTGGACGGGTTCGCCATGCGGGTTCCAACCATTAATGTTTCCGTGGTCGATCTTACGTTCCAGGCCAGCCGTACAACCAGCAAGGAAGAAATCGACAGCATCCTTCGAAATGCCGCTGAAGGCCCATTGAAGGGCATTCTGAAGTTCAACGAAAAACCGCTGGTTTCGATCGACTTCAATCACGATCCAGCGTCGTCCATCTACGAATCGACCCTGACCAAAGTGATGGAGGGCAACTTCGTAAAGGTTCTGTCTTGGTACGACAACGAATGGGGTTTTTCCAACCGCATGATCGACACCAGCGTCGCCCTGATGAACGCAAACTAAGGCCAGCCATTCATATGCTGAGACGAACCAAGATTGTCGCCACCCTGGGACCGTCGACTGACAATCTAGACACCCTGGAGCAACTGTTCAGAGCTGGACTGGATGTTGCCCGCGTGAACTTTTCCCATGGCAACGCCGAAGACCATATCAACCGAATTGAAATGGTCAAGCAGGTTGCCGAAAAAACCGGGCGCCACGTGGCAATCCTTGCGGACCTTCAGGGCCCCAAGGTCCGCATCGCCCGATTCAGGAAAGGAAAGGTCTTCCTGAAAAAAGATGCAACGTTCGTTGTGGACGTATCTCTGGATCCAGATGTGGGGGATCAACACCAGGTCGGCTGCCTCTACAAGACCCTGGCGGAAGACGTCAGGGTCGGCAACGTCCTGATGCTGGATGACGGACGGATCGTGTTGGGCGTTGACCAGATCAATGGTCCACGAATCAAGTGTCATGTCATCGTCGGCGGCACGCTTTCCGACCACAAGGGCCTCAACCTCCAGGGTGGCGGGCTTTCAGCAGCGGCTCTGACCGATAAGGACAAGCAGGATATCGAGACAGCCGCCGAATTCGATGTCGATTACGTTGCGGTCTCGTTCACACGATCTGCCGAAGACATTCACGAAGCACGAGCCCTTCTGCAGGCAGCAGGCAGCAACGCGGGAATTGTCGCAAAGATAGAGCGAGCGGAAGCACTGGATACCATCGAAGAGATCATCGCAAGTTCGGAGGCAATCATGGTCGCCCGCGGGGATCTGGGGGTTGAAATCGGCGATGCGACATTGCCCCCGGTCCAGAAACGCCTGATCGACCTGGCCAGAAAAATGGATACAGCGGTTATCACCGCCACGCAAATGATGGAATCGATGGTTTACAACCCGCTTCCAACAAGAGCCGAAATCTTTGATGTCGCCAATGCCGTCTTCGACGGCACCGATGCGGTGATGCTCTCCGCAGAGACCGCGGTAGGAAAGTACCCGGTCAAGGCGGTCGAAGCCATGGAACGCGTCTGCCTGGAAATTGAAAAACAGCCGAGCCAGCAAATTCAGCACGATGATCAGGAAATGCATTTCGAGCGCGTGGACGAAGCGATCGCCAAATCCTGCATGTACGTTGCCAATCATTTTTCAATCAAGGCCATCGCAACGCTGACCGAGTCCGGGTCAACGGCCATCTGGATGTCGAGGCTGAATTCGTTTATTCCCATATTTGCCATGACACCCCA
>JANXGZ010000043.1 GCA_024958995.1 Methylococcales bacterium
GCTGATCCCGTTCAGGCGGCAATTTTCCTGATTGCACTGCGGATGAAACGCGAAACGGACGATGAAAACCTGGGAATTCTCGATGCCATTCAGGAACGGACCTGCACGACTAAAGTCGCGCTTCCTGAATTGGTCGATATCGCTGATCCGTATAACGGTTATCTGCGAACCCTGCCTGCTACTCCGTTTCTACCCGCGGTCCTCTCGGCCTGCGGCCTACCGGCATTCTGTCATGGCGTCGAATCGGTCGCTCCAAAGCACGGTCTTACCACCAGGAAGATCTTGCGGGCGGCCGGAGTCGCCACTAACCTGAGTCCCGAACAGGCCGGCGAACAGGTCAGTCATCAGGCCATAGGCTGGTGTTACCTGGATCAGGCCTCCTTCTGTCCGGGCCTTCATGGGCTCGTTCCCCTTCGCGACCTCATGATCAAGCGAACCTGCATCTCGACACTCGAAATCCTTGCTGCGCCGCTTCGCGGTGAACGAAAGACGCATCTTTTGACCGGCTTTGTCCACAAGGCTTATCCGCGAGTGTACGCGATGGCCGCAAGACAAGCCGGCTTTTATTCGGCACTGATCCTTCGGGGAATAGAAGGTGGTATCGTTCCTCCTCTGAAGCAGTCAGTGACCTGTTTCAGGTACACGGATGGTGGACCGGAAACTGCATTTGAGGCCGATCCATCGAAGCTCGGTATAGGTCGGGACAACAGAGCCGTAACCCACAGATTGTTAAAGACCAAACCCGCGAACCTCGATCGTCTCGCCACCGCAGCAGCCGAACTGGGCCTTGATGCCCTCGACGGTGCTCCGGGTGCAATGAGGGACTGCCTTATCTATACGGGCGCTCTCGTTCTTTGGCATACAGGCCGCACTGCCTCGTTTCAGGCTGGCACATCAGGCCTAAGAGAGGTTCTGGATAACGGTGAAGCACTGCAGCGGTTTCGCGCGTTCGGTGGCTAACAATCCGAACAGCATCGTATCCGGCGAGCCATTTGTTCTGCATTGTGACGACTCAACGGATTTGATTAGGTCAATCAACCAGGGTATTTCGAGCGACTATTACCTAATTGGTATATGACTGTCGGTATCAATAGGGCGGCTAGTCTGACATCATCGTCATGTTGAAGCCTGTATGTACTGGAGCGAAAACCAACGATTTCGATCAAACCATGTCTGGACACGCCGTAGCCCAACGGAAGTTAGCAATCTATCAAACACTTCCAGGGGATACTTGTGGGAATATTCGGTCACGATGTGTTCCCCCTTTTCAAACCGGATGGACTGCCCGTTAATCCTGACTCTCTGGTTGGCCGAACTGATCAGGTGCATTTCTACCCGGTAGTGCTCTGGACGATAGATGGCACGATGCTCGAACGCGGAAATGTTGAAATTGGTACCCGTAACACGATTGACGTGTCTGAGTGCATTCAGGTTAAAAGCTGCTGTTAGGTCTTCACTGTCGTTGTACGCGGGTTCAATGATTTCCCGGGACTTGGCCAGGTCCAACCCCAGCAGAATGGCACCTCTATCGCCAACCAGTCCTTTCATTCGCCCGAGCATGGCGACAGTTTGTTCGGGTGCCAAATTGCCAATGGTTGATCCAGGGAAGTAAACGATCCTGCGGGCATCGGCCTCGACGACCCTGTCTAGGTTGAAAGGCGCATTGTAATCGGCACAAACTGGCTGAATCCAAAGGTCGGGAAATCGGACCGACATTCGTTCGGCCATTTCAATAAGCTGTTCCCGCGAAATATCGACTGGCGCATAGCACCACGGTCGTTCAAGGGATTCCAGCAACAACTCAGTTTTCTGTCCACTGCCACTGCCGAATTCTATGATTGCAGCCTCCGGCCCGATGCAATGCCCTATATCCCCGAGATACTCGTTCATGATCTGGAGTTCTGTTCGGGTCAGGTAGTATTCCTTGAGGTCACAGATCTTGCTGAATAGTTTGGCACCGGTTTTATCGTAAAAAAAACGGCACGACAGGCGGCGTGGTGTTTCTTGCAGTGACTGCACGACCTCGCGGGTCAGGTCATCCACCGCGGGCTCAAGGTTCATCAGCGAAATTTGGTTATGAATCGGCGTACTCATTCCACGTTCCTTGCCAATCGGATTCCACTGAACATCCAGCGTGAATGGGGGGGAAAGAAATTCCGGTAAGTGGTTCGGATATGGCATTCCGACGTGGCAAAACTGCCGCCTCTCAAAACCATCTGGTTGCACATGAATTTCCCGTTGTATTCCCCAATTGGGCCAGGGTGTGATGTATAGTTCGGGTACGCTGTATATGGACTTCGGGTCCATTCCCACAAATCTCCGAGCAATTGGTGCACCTTGCCCTTTACAGAGTTGCTTGCCAATCCGCGAGGCTGGAACTGGTCGTCATCCATCAGGGCTCCTTTGGACCCGGATCTTTCCGTGGCCAGTTCCCATTCGTATTCCGAGGGTAGGCGAGCCCGGCTCCAGGATGCAAACGCATCTGCCTCGTAGTAACTGACATGACTCACCGGCGCATCCGGTTCCACTGCTTGGTAACCGTGGAGGGTAAACTGCGAAAAACCGCCTTCCTCGGGTTGCCAGTAGAGCGGCGACTTCCAATTGTCGGCCTGTGCCATTGCCCATCCATCCGAAAGCCAGTATTCGGGCCGTTGATAGCCACCGTCATTGATAAATTCGATGTAATCGAGATTGGTGACCATTCGGTCAGCAATCTCGAAGTCAGCCACCAGGGCTTCATGCCGGGGTTCCTCATTGTCGAAACAAAAACCAGCGCCCTGATGTCCGAAACCGAAAACCCCGCCACTGATCGCAATCCAGTTCTGTCGCCCCGGTAATGTCCCTAAACCTATCTGATCTGGTTTGGCATATTCTGGCCGCAGCGGATTGCGAGCGAATGCGTGTTTAAGATCCATTAGGAGTAATTCCTGATGCTGTTGCTCATGATGCAGTCCTAACGCGATCAGCCTCTTACATTGCGCAGGCAATTCTTCGGACAGGAAACCCAGAATGGCTAGGTCGACGTGTTGGCGATAGGCAAACACTTCTTCAACCGTGGGCCTACTTAAAAGCCCTCTCTCGCTACGCGCCCATTGTGGCCCGATAGTGTTGTAGTAACTGTTGAATAGAACCCGGAAGCCCGAGCAAAAGGACTGGTATCCAGCCAGCGACTTTTCCAGGACCAGGGTCTCAAAGAACCACGTGGTATGGGCCAGGTGCCATTTCGAAGGACTGGCATCTGGCATCGATTGTAACCCGAAGTCTTCTATACAGAGCGGCTTGCAGAGTGCCTCGGTTTTCTGGCGGACGCGTCGGTAAAATCCGGCAAGCTCGAGTTGCTGATCCATGTTTGATGGCCTCTCCTGATTCTGACTACATCGAAGACAAGTGCCAGTAGGCTGAGTCCGTCCATAGAAGTAGCTCTATTTTGCTGAACAGCCGAACGTGATTTTGGAATCCTGCATGGCTGTCATACCACCCTGAGTCGTGGCATTTTGTTATAGTAGAACGCCTCAGGCGATACTTCGTCAAGACTGGAATAAGGTCACCTCTAGCTGTAGAGCTCGATGGAAGTGATACCCATTGCCCAAACCTGATTGGAGTGATGAAACTCCAACCTTCCCTGGAGATAGGGATAGATTCTGTGCTTTGAAGGCCTCTACCTGGTAGCGGGTTTGCGGTAAAGGGCCTCAACCCCCCTGCTTTTCCATCTGATTGGCGACGTGCTTTCGACCGATTCTCTCTATCCTATCTGAGAAGATCTCTGAGAGTGCGTGCTACGGCAAAAAGCGGCTGGGTATGGTCTACCGGTCATGTGAGGGAAAACGATCGACGACCTCCCGTTACGAAAACAGTTTTCTGAGTCCCATTTCTACCAGAATCGTAATCACCCTCAGGATTGAATGTCACGATTACCCTTAACTCAGACTTCGCGTTTTCAGCTTGGCCAGTCAACTGCAGACTCGGGTGCAAAGCCGCGTCGAAGAGTTTGTTCGGTGATGGTCCGTTGCGTGAGGAATTGCAACAGGTAATTTCGACCTCCGGCCTTGCTGCCGAAACCGCTCATTCTGAAGCCCCCGAATGGTTGCCTTCCGACTAGGGCCCCGGTTGTTCCACGGTTGATATACAGGTTCCCTACCTGGAAATCTCTTTTTACACGTTCAATATTCGATGGGCTCCGTGAATAA
>JANXGZ010000067.1 GCA_024958995.1 Methylococcales bacterium
GCATTTTATTTATTATCGAAAATAAAATCACTATAAATAAAGTTCTGGTGATAGAAATGTTGAACACCTATGAAACAGTAGATCCTTTTCTCGAGAAAAATAAGCAGGCAATATATCCCCGATAAACAAATCTAAAATCATCATTTTTCCTACACCGTAACTCCAATACATCTAACTAGAATTAAGGTTGTACCCGTAAATAAGATTAATGTCATTAGGGACGAAACAGAGACAATTCAAGATTTGACTCAAATGCTTTGATAAAATTTATACTGGGGTAACCCTAATTGATCAGAATCAGTTGATTTCTATTCGAACGATCAGAAGATCGAGGAAATGGTTCACAGAGCGTTAGCCGAAGTGAATCGACGGCTAAGCCAACAATGAACGGGGCTGTTAATTTCTACCACGCGATATGGGAAAATAGCGCCCTTTTTTCATTCTTCCGTTAAATCGCCTGCCCACCTGATGAATCCGATATCCAGAAACGCCGCGCCGACCTCCCCCTTCGCCCCGGATGAACCAAAGCGGCAAGGGGACTTCGACACCTGGAACGGATTACAGGGCTGCAGCGATTCTCTTGCTATCGCATCGCTGGCGGCACGATCAAACCGACTGACGTTGGTCATTACCTCAGACGCTCAAAATGCCCTGAGGATGGAACACGAGGTGCGCTTTTTTCTGTCCGAAGAGGTTCCGGTTCTGCACCTTCCCGACTGGGAAACCCTCCCCTACGATGTATTCTCCCCGTTGCCTGAAATTACATCGAAGCGCCTGGAAACGCTGGCTGGTCTGCCATCGAATCAGAGAGGAGTCCTCGTCCTAACAGTCGCCACACTGATGCATCGCATCGCACCCCGAGATCATATCCTCGCCAACAGTTTTGCCTGGAACGTCGGGCTATCGCTGCCCCTCGACAAGATCAAGCTGCATCTTGCATCCGTGGGATACCAGAACACCTCACAGGTTTTCCAGCACGGTGAATTTGCGGTCAGGGGATCGATCCTGGACCTGTTCCCAATGGGCAGCAAACTTCCCTATCGAATCGAACTGTTCGACGATGAAATCGAGTCCATCAGAACCTTCGACACAGACACCCAGCGTTCATTGGAGCGCTTCGAAAAGATCCGACTTTTCCCGGCCAGGGAGTTTCCATTCGACGATCATTCGATCAAGCGGTTCCGTCAGCGTTTCCGGGTCGAGTTTCCGGAGACTTCCCCATACAACCCGGTCTACCAGGATGTCAGCAACAGCATCACACCCGGGGGAATCGAATACTACATGCCCCTGTTCGTCGAACAGACCGAGTCAATTTTCAATTACTGTCCCGCCAACACACTCACAGTTGCCGACGATCAGGTGATGGAGGCAGCCCATGCGTTCCATGCTGAAGTCCATTCCCGTTACGAACAGCGTCGCCATAATCTGGACCGTCCGGTGCTGAAACCGGAAAAACTTTTTCTGGCTCCCAACGACCTGGAAAACCATCTGAATGAAACGGCCCAGATTCGCATCCGTCGGCACCACCCGGAGCCGATCACAGACGACACTCGAATCAGTTTTGACAGTGGTGCATTGCCAGACGTCTCTTTCAAATCAAAAAACCAGTACCCAGCAGAAAACCTGGTGAAATTTCTGCAGGAATTCGATGGCCGAGTGCTCTTTATTGCCGAGACTGCCGGTCATCGGGAAACACTCGTCGAAAGCCTTGGCAAACAGGCAGTTTTTCCGGAAATTGTCTCTAACTGGCAGCAATTCCGAGACTCCCAGGCGACCCTGTGTCTTCTGGTAGCGCCACTAGATCACGGCCTTGTTCTCGAAACCAGCGGTATAGCCATCATTACCGAAAGCCAACTGATGGGAGAGCGAGCCCAGCAGCGGCGGCGCAGGAAGAGAACCAGCGGGCAGGAACTCGAAAACATCATTGGCAATCTGACCGAACTTTCAGCCGGTTCTCCGGTTGTTCACCAGGAACATGGAGTCGGCAGGTATCTGGGGCTCAAGAACCTGGAGGTTGGGGGGATAGAGACCGAATTCCTTGTCCTAGAATACGCCAACAACGACAAGCTGTACGTACCGGTATCGGGGCTGCACCAGATCGGGCGCTACACGGGTGCAAGCGAGGAAACGGCACCACTGCACAAGCTCGGCGGCGAGCAATGGAAGAAGGTCCGCAAGCGCGCCGCGGCCCGGGTCCGTGACGTTGCCGCGGAACTGCTCGACATCAACGCTCGCCGGGCAGCAAAATCCGGTTTCGCCCACCGAGTTGAGGACATTGAATACCACGACTTTGCCCTGGGCTTCCCGTTCGAGGAAACGCCCGACCAGCAAACATCAATTGACCAGGTGTTAATGGACATGGCTTCCGGCCAGGCCATGGATCGCGTGATCTGTGGAGACGTTGGTTTTGGCAAAACAGAAGTCTGCATGCGTGCGGCCTTTGTCTCCGTCCAGAATGACAAACAGGTCTCGGTCTTGGTACCGACCACCCTGCTGGCCCAGCAGCACTTTCACAATTTCAACGACCGGTTTGCCGACTGGCCGATCCGGATTGAAGTCTTGTCGCGTTTCGTCCCCCGCAAACGGCAGGATGCAATCATGCAGGACGTAGCCGAGGGGAAAGTCGATATTCTGCTGGGCACCCACAAGCTGCTTCAAAAAAACATCCGCTACAAGAACCTCGGTTTGGTCATCATTGACGAGGAACACCGTTTTGGCGTGCGTCACAAGGAACATTTCAAGACCCTGCGCAGCGAGATCGACCTACTCACGCTGACGGCAACGCCGATCCCCCGGACCCTGAATATGGCGATGTCGGGTCTTCGGGATCTTTCGATCATTGCCAGCCCTCCCCCCAATCGGCACGCCATCAATACCTTTGTCTCGGAATGGAACGACTCGATCATCCAGGAAGCCTGCCTGAGGGAGATCCGCCGGGGCGGCCAGATCTTCTTCCTGCACAACAACGTCAGGACGATCGAACGAAGCGCCCGCGATCTGGCGACGCTTTTGCCTGAGGCACGTATCGAGATCGCCCACGGGCAGATGCCCGAACGCAAACTCGAACAGGTGATGCTGGATTTTTATCACCAAAAATTCAACCTGCTCCTCTGCACCACTATCATCGAAAGCGGGATCGACATCCCTAATGCCAACACCATCGTGATTAACCGTGCTGATAAGCTGGGGCTTGCCCAGCTACACCAGCTACGCGGGCGGGTCGGCCGGTCCCATCACAGGGCCTATGCCTTCCTGATCGTGCCGCCTAAAACATTGATGACATCGGACGCCGTCAAACGGCTTGAAGCCATCGAGGCTTCAAGCAGTCTTGGCGCAGGATTCATGCTTTCATCGCACGATCTGGAGATCCGGGGCGCCGGTGAACTCTTGGGGGACGAGCAAAGCGGCCAGATCCAGGAAATCGGTTTTACCCTCTACACCGAAATGCTGGAACGCGCCGTTGCCAGCCTCAAATCCGGCAAAGAGCCGGAACTGGAAACACCACTCGACTCGGGCCCCGAAATTGACCTCCATTTCACCGCCCTAATTCCGAACGACTATCTGCCCGATGTTCACGTGCGGCTGGTCCTTTACAAGCGAATCGCCAGCGCCGATTCAGCTGAAGAACTGCGGGAACTGAAGGTCGAAATGATCGATCGTTTCGGTTTGCTTCCGGAACCGACCAAGAACCTTTTCAAAATCACCGAAATCAAGCTGGTCGCGAGCGAAATCGGTATTCTGAAAATTGAGGCCTCGGATACCGGGGGACGCATCCTGTTTGGCGAACAGCCCGACATTGACCCGATGGTCATCATCGACCTGGTTCAGAAGCAGGCCCGGCGCTACAAGATGGACGGACCGGAAAAGCTGAGATTCTTCGAAAAACTGGAAAACGACCAAGAGAAGGTCGAGTTCGTCTACGAACTCCTGGAGGCACTGAAAAGAAAAGACTGAACTTAGAAACCGGGAACTCAAGGAAAAAAGCAGAGTACCTTTCCAGGCAACCCTGTACGATCAGCCAATCACCCCGACAAGGCTTCCAAGCAGGTTTGCCACACCCACCATCCCCCGGGAAAGATTTGCCTCAATCTCTTGCATGGTAATTTCGCTGCTGCTCTTGCCCGCAGCCCAGTTGGCCATCACGGCACAGCAGGCGTAATCGATCCCGGCTTCACGCGCCAAGGCGGCTTCCGGCATGCCCGTCATACCGACCATATCGCAGCCGTCCCGTTCCATGCGCAAGATCTCGGCCGCGGTCTCCAACCGGGGGCCCTGCGTACAGCCATAGGTTCCCCCGCTTACGATCTTCAAACCGGAAAGCCCGGACGCCCGCTCGATCATGCTGGCAAGTGTCCTGCTATATGGCCAGCTTAAGTCGATGTGTTTTACTTCCGAACCCGAGCCTTCGTAGAAAGTGCTTTTGCGACCGTGGGTATAGTCGATCAATTGCTCCGGTACGGCAATTTGCGCTGGCGGTAAATGCGAACTGATACCGCCGACGGCGGCTACCGAAACAATATGAGTCACCCCGACGGATTGCAATGCACGGATATTAGCTCGGTAATTAATCTGGTGCGGCGCAATCGAGTGACCGTCCCCGTGCCTGGCAAGAAAAACGACATCATGACCCTTTAATTTACCAACAACGAGCGGTGCCGAAGGTTGCCCAAACTCCGTTTCAACACTTTGCCGAACCGGGTTTTCCAGATCTGCAAGCCGGTTCAGGCCTGACCCCCCAATGATTGCCAGGAACCCCACCGCTACATCCCCTTGCAGGCATAAATACCCGGCAGGTTGCGCCAGTATCCCTTGTAATCCATTCCGCAGCCAAAAAGGTAGCGGTTTTCGGATTCAAGCCCGACGAAATCAGCCTGGTGCGGCTTCGCCCGCCCCAGCAATTTCTCTACCAGAACCGCACTGTAAACCGAGGCCGCTCCCTGATCGGTACAGAACCGGGAAATAGCCTCAAGGGTCAGTCCCTCATCGAGAATGTCGTCCACTACCAATACCAACC
>JANXGZ010000295.1 GCA_024958995.1 Methylococcales bacterium
GGTCGAAGACAGAGACCTGTCCGGCCTAATCTTCTGTGACATCCCCTGGCTTTTCGAAAGCAAAACCTTCGCAGGAGATGCCCCGTCACTCAACACCGTTCTCGAAAACTGGCAGGGGCCGGCTACGCACTTCATCCGCCTAACCGCACTCGGTTTCGATGCCTATAACCTCCTCCCGCATCTGTCCAGGCTTCAGTCAGACCGGAACGAAAGCTACTCCGGAGTAACGGGAGGGCTTTCACTGACCGCAAACAAGCAGGTCCACAGGCAACTGGTCTGCGCCGAATTCGAGAACGGACGGCCGGTTCTCCAACGCCTCTCACCAGCCCTCCACTGACCCAGAAACCGGCTCTGCGTATTAGAATGGGTTTTTTCGAGGATCTGCTCGGCAAGACCTCAAGCGGGTCAGAAAAGGGAAGAAAAGCCGAATCGGTCGCGTTGCAGTTTCTCGAACAGCACAGGATGCAGCTGATCGAGAGGGCCTTCCGCTGCCGCACAGGCCAGATTGGCCTTATAATGTATGGATCAGGTCGCCTGGTCTACGTGGAGATCCGGTTTCGGATAGCAGCGACTTTTGGCAGTACGCTGGAAAGCATTGACTAACGAGAAAGCCCCGGATAACTCGCTGTACCACGCAATACCTGGCCAGCAGAAAGCTCGGCCAAGCGGTGCGCTTCGGCGTGGTTGCCATCTCCCTAATCAACGGAGAACTGGACATCAACTGGATCCGCAACGCCTTCCAGGACTGAAAAAATGACAATACAAGACAGGATACGAAACCATTTCAACGCCAGCATCGAGGTCAAACAGAACGCCATGGACGAACTGGCACCGATCATCGAAACGGCCGGCGAACGGTTGGTCAGTTGCCTACTGGAGGACCACAAGATCCTTACCTGCGGTAACGGAGGGTCAGCCGGAGACGCGCAGCACTTTTCATCAGAAATGCTGAACCGCTTCGACCAAGACCGTCCCCCACTACCGGCGATGGCACTGAGCACCGACTCATCGACACTGACATCAATCGCCAACGACTACCATTTCGACGAAATATTCTCCAAGCAAGTCAGAGCCCTTGGCCAGGGCGGCGACGTACTGATCTGCTATACGACCAGTGGCAATTCAGCCAACGTGCTTCACGCGATTGAAGCCGCCCACAATCGCGGTGTGGGAGTCATCGGTATCACTGGAAAAGGCGGCGGCAAGGTAGCCGAACTACTGGACGAATCGGACATCGAGATCAGGGTCCCATCGAAATCGACAGCACGCATCCAGGAAGTCCACTTGCTGGTCACGCACTGCCTTTGCGACCTGATCGACCACAAGCTTTTTGGCCACTGACCTTCCAGGAAAACGCCATTGGGCTCATCCATACCCGCTTCTGTATCCAGGGAACTCGGTACCATATTCCCGGCCAGCAGTATTCTCACTGATCCGGCCGACTGCTGGAGCTACGGCTACGACAATAGCCGATTGCATGCGATGCCGGATGCGGTCGTTTTTGCGCAGTCGCATGAACAGGTTTCGCAACTGGTCAATATCTGCAACCGGGAGGAAATACCGATCACGGCCCGTGGCCGGGGAACTGGCACGACCGGAGCAACCGTTCCGCTAAGGAACGGTATCGTACTATCGCTGGAGAGAATGAATTCCATAGTGGAGGTATCGTCTGGAAACCGCTACATGGTGGTTCAACCCGGCGTTATCAACCAGCAGGTCCAGGACATTGCCGGCCAGGAAGGGTTTTTCTGGCCCCCCGATCCCAGCAGTGCCGCGTTCTGTACCGTGGGCGGCAACCTCGCCTACAACTCCGCCGGCCCGCGGGCGGTCAAGTACGGGACCCCTAGGGAAAATACCCTTGGACTGAAGGCGGTCACCGGTAACGGGAAAACAATACGTACCGGTGTGTTCACAACTAAGGGCGTAGTTGGCTACGACCTGACGCGATTATTGATCGGGTCGGAGGGCACCCTTGGCATTATTACCGAGGCAATCCTCAAGCTCACACCACTCCCCGAATCAAAGAGAACCCTAAGGGCTGTGTATTCCGGAATCTTCGCGGCATCCAAGGCTGTTTCTCAGATCATGGCGCAACCAACCATCCCCTGTGCACTGGAATTCATGGATGCTAACGCCCTCGAAATCATCCGCAAGCATTCGTCCGTAGAGCTGCCCGCGAATGCCGCAGCATTGCTCCTGATCGACGTCGACGGAAGCCGCGAGAACATCGACCAGGCCACAAATCAGATCGAAGCCGCCGCCGCGACCAAACAACTGCTCGAAATTCGTGCCGCACGTTCGAACGATGAGAGCGCAGAACTGTGGAAAATACGGAAAGCTCTCTCTCCCGCGCTAAGAGAAATCGCCCCGGGTAAAATCAACGAGGATGTCGTCGTTCCGGTGACTCGTCTTCCGGAACTGATCGAAGGTCTGGAACAGCTGTCCAGCCGATTCCAGTTGACCATTGTCAATTTCGGCCACGCCGGCAACGGCAACATGCACACGAACATCTTGTACGACCCTCAAAACGAAGCTGAAAACCAAAGGGCTAAAGAATGCCTTGCAGCGATCTTTGACCTGGTCATCGAACTACAAGGCTCCCTATCTGGAGAACACGGAGTCGGCCTGGTCAAAAGGGACCACATCGGTAGGGAAATCGGGTCCGATGCGATGGACCTGATGCGGGCGATCAAGAAGCAGTTCGATCCCCGGGGTATACTGAACCCAGGCAAGGTGTTTCCGGAACCCGCGACCCGCTGAACGGCCGGAAAGCGCGCAGGGCGTGTTTCCTGGCTCCAGACCGCGTCGGAAAAATCAGCGGACCAGATCAATGTTCATCGACAGATCGACCGCTTTTACATCCTTGGTTAGGGAGCCCACGGAAATGAAATCGACACCCGTTTCCGCGATTTTACGTACAGTCTCTAGCCTGACGTTCCCGGAAGCTTCCAGTTCGGAACGACAGTTGGTGATTTCGACCGCACTGCGCAACTGTTGCAGGGTGAAATTGTCC
>JANXGZ010000310.1 GCA_024958995.1 Methylococcales bacterium
TGTAGCAATGACACTGTCAGCGGTGTCGGATCCGAATGGGGTGATGTATGTATTCGTTTTCGTACTGGGGGCGAATTGTTCAGAGTGCCTGGGCGAAAAGGATCACGCTGCCTGAAAAAAGTTTTTCAAGAGCAGGGGATCCCTCCCTGGGAGCGTGACCGTATCCCTTTGGTATACATCAGGGAAGAATTGGTGGCTGTGGCAGGGCTGTTTGTCTGTGAGCCCTTTCATGAGCAGGGTCTGTTCTTCAACTGGACCGTTGATGCTAACCGGTCCTGAAATTGCCTGGTCCGGCCCGGGGCAGCGGACGACTCTGGTAGCGACAGACGGGTACCGGTCACTGGCCCTGTTTCTCGCCGTCTGCGAACAGGTTATCATTTTCATCTTGACCATAATCAACAAGACCCGAGCACAGAGACCAGCATGAATTCCTGTAGACACGTTACCCGCCCACCCCTTTCATTCCTTGAATCAGCTGTTGCGTCAGTCAGGGCGCGATCCGCGAAGCCGTTCAGAGAGAGAGGCTGATCATGCCGATCATTACCATTACCGGTGACCTTGCCAGTGGAAAGAGCCTGGTCGCGAAAAGGATTTGCAGTTTGCTCAATGCCGACTATTTCTCGACCGGTCAGATTCAGAGAGAAATCGCCACCAAGTACGGTATGACGACTTTGGAATTGAACAAGTTTTCCGAGACTCATCCGGAAATTGACCAGGAAATTGATAATCGGGTCAAAATGCTTGCCAATGACGAAAGGCAGAGGATCGTCGATTCAAGAATGGCGTGGCACTTTCTTCCCGATTCATTCAAGGTCTTTCTTTCAACCAATATTGTTTGTGCAGCGGAGCGGGTCATTGCCGATACGGAACGGTCAAACGAACCGGTTTATGCGGACAGGAATGATGCGATGCTCAAGTTACAGGAACGCAAGCGCAGCGAGAACAAGCGCTACCTGGAACTCTATGATGCGGATTGCTCATGCTTGTCCAACTTCGATCTGGTAGTCGATACGACGTACTCCGTTCCGGAGGACACGATCAAGGTGATTATCTCCCAGTTTGATGAGTGGCAGCAGGGGCATGTGGTTGAGCGGTTCTGGTATTCTCCACGATCCATTTTGCCTCTGCGGCCGCTGGTCCTGGCCGGGCAAAGCAGGCAAGGCAATGAGAAACCGGCCATTCAGGTCGTTGTTTCAGGAGGCAACCTGTATGCCTACTCAAGCCATGAAGGTCTTGCCGTGGTCTTGCGAAACGGACAGGCTTATACGCCGGTAAAAGTCATAGCATATGATGATGAACGACTCTCCGATGGAGTCACGGTGGATCAATACCTCGAAGGCTTTACTGGTTCCAGCGTAATGAAGGAATGGGAACAGGAATTCGGTTTTGAGTACCTGGCAGTTTCCGGGCGTTTCAGTGAGCGACAGTTGTGATCCGATTCGGATAGGACGGGCCTGTGATCTATTGATGATCTAGGGATTGGTTGTTCGTCTGAGCGGCCAGTTCCGGCTGATGCGAACTTTGTCGATTGTTTGGTCAGGAGCCCAGCGGAACGACGTGCGGTTCCGATTGCTTGGTTACACTGTTTTCTTCGATGCTTGCGGTCGCCACGATCTTGTACATACATTGGCTTCCTTGGTTTCGCCATTTGACGGAGACCTGGAACTGGTCTTGGGAGAACGGATGTGTTTCCAGTTCTAGCCACTCAATATCGGAAACTTCGTCTAGGGTAATTTCGAATTCACCACGGTTCTCCTGACTTTGCTGGCATTCACGCTCTACTCGGTCGTAAATGGTGACATCCTTGACTTGGCCTCTTGCGTTCTTTTTCCATCTGGAATAGAAAAACGCAGTGATTAACAGAATCACAAAAAGAGAAAGTCCTACGATAAGCCATCCCATGTTTAGTTCCTCGGTTCTTGTTTTATTTGAAGGGGTGTCGCCGGTTTTAGGTCACGTTTCGAGCCAGTTCACTGAAAGGTTCGAGTGTATTTAGAAAATACGTATCGACGAATGATCGTTGCACGATGGTTCATCCCGATGAATGAATTATACTGCTTTTTTTTCTGCATGGAGGTGCTTTTCGATGTTATAACCTCGGCTATTGCCTGCCGAAATGCTGATTGTATCTCGTGAATACAGTGAGCGGAACCGGTGTTTTTTCCGCATCCGGCAAATTGATCCGGTACCAGTATTGGTATAATTTGAATGGCTGTTTCCGCGCAACATCGGGTTATCTGAATTTAGAGTGAGCTCCCGCCAGGCGGTGTGCAGAATTGTTTTCGGGATACCCACAATGAAAAAAGCATGTTTTTTCCTGTTGCCGCTGTTCTGGGTTGGAGTCATTGGCGCAGAGCAATTTCATCCTTACGGCCCGGGGAGCGTTTACAACCTGAAAACCTACCTTCCGTGGCAAAGGGACAGAAACGAGATTGTTGCCTATCCCATCGGGTGCAGCGTAAATTCTTTTGCAGATTTTGCGTTACAGTCATTTTTCCCCGATAGCAGGGGTTCTTTTGTTGATGTTTTCCACGACCAGTGCGCGCGTCATGACCTATGCTACCGGCATGGGTACTACACCTATTATCTGACCAAGGACGACTGCGACGATGAATTCGCGGAAGGTCTCGGGCTGCAGTGCGGTAATTTTTATCAGGGAGATGAATTTGCCTGGTGTCAGCGAGTGGCCGGGATGCTGATTATGGCGGCGAGGAAGTTCGGTCACTTGTCCTATCATGCCGACGATTACCGGGTCAGGGATTATGGCTATTACTATGAGTACCTGGCCGACCGGACAGGGCGGTATGCATTGTTATGGTCATTGTTGGACCAGCAACCCGATGTTCAGCGGAAACTCTATGAAAGCCAGATAAACGGGAATGTTCCCTTACCGTCAGAAGCGCGAACACGCGATGTGCTGCACGGTTTCTTCCGAAATGAGCTTGATCTGGCGCAGTTGTTGAAGGCATTGAAAGACCCCTCACAATAGCTGTCTGGATTCGAACCCAGCCGCGGCTTGGACGGTTAGCTGCATTTGGCCAACCCTTTCTTGCGACGAAAAGTGTTGCCAATTTTTTGCAGCAGGGGTTCAAGGCATCTTCCTACCCCGTACATTGCTGCGATCACAAAGAGGTACACTAGCGTGGCCTCTGCGGCCACGAGCATCTGCCCTGTTCGGATGCTCTGCAATTGCGCCTGATATTCCTGCCTGATTGCCGAATAGTCGATCTGGGCGAATCGGCTTTCCAGGCTGGTTATGATTTCCTCCACCGGCAATTTTTTCAACTCGTGTTCCAGTGCCCATACCCCTGTTTCCCGATACTCGGGTATTGCAGCCTGGGTTTTCCAGAGCATGCGGATAGACCATGCCCGCAGCACTTTGTCTTCAGTAGGCATCTCGATGAGCAGGAAGAAAAAAGGGAAGAAGAGCATGATGATACTCGCCAATAGCCAGACTCTACGCCAGCCGCTGAATTTCATTTGAGGTCTCTCAATGCAGGGTCGATTCCTGGCAATCTTTGCATCGCCTCATGCAGTTGCCATCGGCAGGTTGGTGTCCGGTTGTGAGTTGCCGAGGGTTGCGTTCTGTTCTGCAGGAGTATTCTTTGAATCCAGGCATATTTTATGCTGTTGTCTAGGGGGGCAGTGATCCGAATCAGGGGTCGGGCTTCCGAGCTTAGCAATTGTTCCAGCCTGCATTTGCTCAGACTAATGTCTCGGTCAGAAGGGGACGAATCGAATCTGCGATGATCGGGTGCAGTTTGGCATTGGCGGCAATGAGATTGCCCGAAGACAGGTAAGCGTGTCCATTCGTGAAATCACTGACGATGCCACCGGCCTCCTGCACCAGTAGTACCCCGGCCGCCATATCCCATTGCTTGAGCCCTATTTCCCAGAATCCGTCGAAACGGCCAGCCGCTACGTAGGCCAGGTCTAGCGAAGCTGCACCCGGGCGACGGACTCCCGCAGCGTCTTTCGACAGGCTGCGGAACATTTGCAGATAGGTCCCAAGATGTTTTTGTTCACCGAACGGGAAGCCGGTGCCGAGTAGGCAGCCCTTCAGATTTCGTTGCCCGCTGACACGGATTCTCCGGTTGTTCAGCAGGGCTCCTGAGCCGCGCGAAGCGCTGAACATTTCCTGCTTCATGGGGTCGTAAACCACAGCCTGCTCGATTTTCCCCTTTCGTGCCAGTGCGATTGAAACAGCGAAGTGTGGAAATCCGTGAAGAAAGTTCGTTGTGCCATCAAGTGGATCGATAATCCAGGTAAATTCATTACCCTTGTGGACTCCGCTCTCCTCGGCAATGATGCTGTGGTCTGGATAGGCATTGCGGATGATTCGGATAATTTCGTCTTCGGCGTGATGATCGACCTCAGTCGCAAAGTCGTTCCGGCTTTTCTCGTCGATTCGGAGCGATTCGATTCGACCGATTGAACGAACGATAATGGTTCCGGCAGCGCGGGCGGCACGTTCGGCAATATTGAGCGCAGGATGCATGATGGGTTTTTCTATCTGGTATCTTTAAGGTATTAGGAAACGAGCTTCAAGGATCCAGGTTTTTTGCTCATCAGGACTTGGATTTGTATTCAACGCTCTGGATTCATCAGCGGGAGACCTTGTTCCGTCTCCTAAATGGTTTTTCCCGGAATCTGTCGTTCGATAAGGGTTAACCTGCTGGTCGATCTACTTGTGAACGGTTAAGAATACCAAAAATCTGATAAAATCGGAGCTTTTTCCGATAGGGTCTGATTTGTTCTCGAATATCCGTATTGTTCTGGTCGGAACAACGCACCCCGGCAACATTGGCGGGGTTGCTAGGGCAATGAAGAACATGGGGTTGGCGAGATTGTATCTGGTCAAGCCAAAGATCTTTCCCTGCGCAGATGCGACATTGAGAGCTGCAGGTGCAGACGATATCCTGTGCAGGGCGGTTCTTTGTGATTCTGTAAAGGAAGCCATCGCGGAATGTAGCGTAGTGGTTGGGACCAGTGCCCGTAGTCGCAGTATTTCCTGGCCGGTGATTGCTCCACGAGAGTGTGCCGGGATGATTGCTGCAAAACCAGACAACACTGAGGTTGCCATTGTTTTTGGTCGAGAGCATTCGGGCCTGACCAATGCCGAACTGGATCTCTGTGGGTACTGGCTTACTATTCCTTGTAATCCTGATTTCAGTTCGCTGAATCTAGCGGCAGCCGTACAGGTGGTCGGCTATGAGCTGTTGGTTGCGCTGACTGATCGGAGCGATTGGCAGCCCACCGACATTACGCCTCTTGCATCGTCAGCTCAGATTGAGTCGTTTTATGAACATCTCAACGAAGTCATGGCGGCGGTGGGCTTCATTCATCCGGACAAATCGCGCTCTGTGATGAGACGAATCCGGCGGTTGTTCAACCGCGCGCACCTCGAAATCCAGGAACTGGATCTTTTGCGCGGCATACTGAGTGCGATCCAGAAGGTCGGCAAGTTGTCGGGGTGATTTTCGGCAAAGGTAATCAGGGGGTAGTTCGTGGCATAAGATGCCGCGGCAGTCAGGGGTGAAGAAACCGTTTCGGTTGCATCGATCGGTGGGAAGCACTCTTGCTTTGGTGGCCGCTGGTGGTCCAATCGATTGTCTGATTGGGAGTATACTGCGGAAGAGTCATGAAAAGGCCCGCCTGATGTTTGTTTAGTGTTTACTGGTTTGGAAATTTTAGATGTTTAATCGAATTCAAGAGGATATTCGTTGTGTATTCGAACGTGATCCTGCTGCTCAGAGTGTTGGTGAAATTCTAGTAGCCTACCCCGGGTTGCATGCGATCCTGTTTCACCGGTTGAGTCATGCCTTGTGGCAGTTGAAGCTGAGGTGGCTGGGGCGATTTCTTTCTCATGTGGCCCGTTGGTTGACAGGAATCGAAATTCATCCTGGAGCTCGTATCGGACGTCGCTTGTTTATTGATCACGGCATGGGGATAGTCATTGGCGAAACGGCGGTCATCGGGAACGATTGCACGCTTTACCATGGAGTGACCTTGGGTGGTACAAGTTGGCAGAAGGGTAAACGGCATCCAACGCTTGGGGAAGGGGTAGTGGTGGGTGCTGGTGCCAAGATCCTTGGTCCGATCGTAGTAGGCAACGGTGCACGGGTGGGTTCCAACTCGGTGGTGTTGAAAAACATTCCCGACGAGGCGACAGTCGTTGGAATTCCTGGGCATATTCTTTCGCCAAGGAAAGCCCCGGTCCTGCCGCACAGAAAGGCCATTGCCAGCAAAATTGGTTTTGACGCCTATGGAGCGACCAAGGATATGACCGACCCGGTGGCTGATGCCATCAATCATATGTTGGATCATATCCATCTCATGGATCGACAGATTGAGGAATTAACCCGTGTCTTGAAAGAACGGGGAATCGAGTGCCAGGAAATCACCAAACCCAAGCTCGACGATTATGAAATTGAAACGGGTATCAATGGTACGGTAGACGACTGAAAAGGTTGCTTGACTGCAGCGAGGTGGAAGCTTTTTACAAACAATCTTCGATGCGAGTTATTCAGGACGGTTGCGCAATTGACTAATCATAAGCCTGGGGTATATTCATCTTATGAAACCCTAAGCTTATGAGAGATTCCCGTGCGCCTGACGACAAAGGTGCGCTATGCTGTGACGGCGATGCTGGGCTTGGCTTACCACGGTGGGAAGAAACCGATTTCGCTGCATGACATCGCTGGTCGGCAAAGTATTTCGATGTCTTGCCTGGAGCAGTTATTTGCGAGATGGCGGAAGGCCGGCATCGTGAAGGGCGTTCGGGGCGCGGTTACAGGCTGGGACAGGACAGTGAGTTCACCAGCATCGCTGACACCCTAACCGTTGTCAGCGAGAATCTGGATGCGATCAAATGCGGGGGCGGGGGAAACTGTCAGGACAACCAGCCCTACCTGACTCATTTTCTGTGGATGGACTTCAACCAACATCTCTTCAGTTATCTCTCGGGGATTTCGTTGGCTGGTCTGATCGAGCAGGATTGTGTCAGGGTTGTCGCCGGACGTCAGGAAATAGAGGCCGGACACGGCTCTGAATTTCCTTGCCGGATTACGGTCAAAGCCTAGTTCGCTACGGTTTCATGTGGTGTTATCGGGTGCTTACTTAATGACGTACCATTGGTACGTCTTTTCTATTCGTTGCCGAGCAATGATTTATTTTGATTTTAATGCGACCAGCCCGTTACATGAAGCGGTGCTTGAGGCCATGGTCCCCTATTACAGGGATTTCTACGGAAATCCCTCGAGTTTGCATCGCATTGGCCGGATTAGTCGCGATGCGGTAGAGGCAGCCCGTGTACAGGTAGCTGGATTGGCAGGTGCTTCTGCTTCCCAGGTTGTTTTTACTTCCGGAGGTACGGAGGCGAACAGCCTGGCGATTCGTGGTCTGGCTGACGTTCTACCTCCAGGGCAGATCTTTGTTAGTCCAATTGAACATTCTTCTGTCCTAGAGCCTTTGAAAGTCCTTTCCGAGACAGGCTGGACGGTTAAATTTCTGAAGTTGACAGACGGTGGTCGTGTTTGTGAAAGGTTTCTTGCATCGGCGATCGATTCCGAGACGCGCTTTGCGGTCTGCATGATTGCGAACAATGAAACTGGCGTTATCCAGGATATTCAGTGGATTGCCGAGCAGTTCGGAGATCTAGGCATTCTGCTTCACTGCGACGGGGTTCAGGCGTTTGGAAAGATTGCGGTCGATTTTTCCGCCTTGGGGCTCAGCTTCATGTCCGTTTCTGCACACAAAATTGGCGGACCCAAGGGGGTCGGTGCGCTGGTATTTGACAAGTCGGTGCGGTTGGAACCTTTGCTGAAGGGCGGGGGCCAGGAGAAAGGTTTGCGGGGCGGAACAGAGAACGTGGCCGGGATTGTCGGTTTTGGCGTGGCGGCGGAGATTGCCCAGCGCAACTTGGGGGAAAACGCCAAGCATCTTTTCCTTCTTCGACAAAGGCTGGAGCAGGGGTTGAAAAAACTGCCATCGGTAACCATATTCTGTGAGCAGGAGGAACGGTTGCCAAATACGGTGATGTTTGGTGTTCGCGGCATGGACGGTGAAATGCTGGTGATGGAACTGGACCGAAAGGGGATTGCCGTCTCCAGTGGTTCGGCGTGCTCCAGTCAGGACACCGAGCCGAGTCACGTTCTGTTAGCCATGATGGTTGATCGAGAGGTTGCCAGGAGTGCTGTCCGGGTTAGTCTGGGTTCAACCAGCACGGAAACCCAAGTTGATCAGTTCTTGGCTGTGTTGCAGGACCTAGTGTTCGGTGCGCACCAGAGAGCTAGTGGATGTTAGGGTTAAACCTGCTGCCTTAGGGCGGTAATTCGGCTCCGTCAGGAGTCAGTTTGATTTAGGTGAGAGATTGATATGTCAGTACATTTAACCGAAGCTGCGGCTCGACAAGTCCAAAAACAACTGGAACAACGCGGCGGCGGACTGGGTCTTCGGCTAGGAGTTCGAAAATCCGGATGCTCCGGTTTTGCCTACGTGATCGATTTTGTCGATGAAATCGAAAATGCAGACAGCGTTTTCGAGGACTTCGGAGTCAAGGTGGTGGTTCATCAGGACTCCCTTGCCATGCTTGACGGAATACGTGTTGATTTTAAAATGGAAGGCCTGAATGCGACGTTCAGTTTCGACAATCCGAATGTGCAGGATAGCTGTGGGTGTGGTGAGAGTTTTTCAGTTTGAATTGGCTTCTGCCAGCAAACTGGGTCGTTTGGAACGATAGCGTTATTGCCTGGGAAGTCGTCAGCCGTTACACTACGCGCGGATTTTTATGTTTGACCAGTGCCCGATGGTTCTGGAATGTGGCTGAATGGCTTGTTTTATGCCTTATCGAGCCAATGGTTGCAGCTTTCTCAAGTTCGCATCGGAACGACTTACCTTATTTGGAGTTTCCTGAGTGGCAATTGAACGCACATTTTCAATTATCAAACCGGACGCGGTTTCAAAGTCATTGATTGGAGAAATATGCAGACGCTTCGAGAAGGCTGGTTTGCAGATCGTCGCGGCGAAAATGGTGCACCTGACACGGCGACAGGCTGAAGGGTTTTATGCTGTTCACAAGGACCGGTCTTTTTTTAACAATCTGATCAATTTCATGATCTCCGGTCCGATCATAGTGCAAGTCCTTGAAGGTGAAAATGCAATTGCGCTGAATCGGAAGCTAATGGGTGCAACCAATCCTTCAGATGCTGAACTCGGTACGATCCGGGCGGATTATGCGACCGATGTTAAGCTTAATGCAGTACATGGCTCAGACGGTCCCGATACGGCAAAGGAGGAAATAGCCTTCTTTTTCTCTGAAGATGAAATCTGCGTTCGCACCCTCTGATACGGGACCAAAAAATCTCCTAGATTTTGATCCGGGCTCGCTGGAGCAATTTCTTATAGAAATGGGAGAAAAGCGTTTTCGTGCATCCCAGTTGCTTAAATGGGTTCACCAGGAGGGAGTGGTCGATTTCGACCAGATGTCGAACATCAGTAAGGACCTTCGT
>JANXGZ010000128.1 GCA_024958995.1 Methylococcales bacterium
ATTCTCAAAAGAAAATCACGCAACAACAAGATATTCTTTTCATGTTCAACCTTTCCAGATTGCCAGTACGCAATCTGGAATCCTCCTGTTGACGAAAAATGTCCAGAATGCGGATGGCCAATACTGATGATAAAAACGACAAAAAGAAGGGGGAGCGAGAAGGTCTGTCCACAAAAGGACTGCGGGTATGCAACCCCTTATGAAGGCGACTTGGCCCATAGCACAACGCAGTCCGCAACGCATTGACGAATTTACCCAGCATCATTCTCGCTTAATGCCGAACAGCTTGACAGAAACCTGTTATCAACCAGTATCCGCACACAAGATTCGAACAGCCGCGCGTCAGCTCAGGTACGGCCGCGTTATTGCCTACCCAACCGAAGCCGTTTACGGGCTCGGCTGCGATCCAACAAATGTCGATGCGGTCCAGTCGATTCTCGACATCAAGGGACGGCCTGCCACAAAAGGATTGATACTGATCGGAGCCGATCTCGAACAGCTGCTGCCTTATATCGATCTGGAAGGAATCCGGGATTTGCCCCGGGTGCTAAACACATGGCCCGGTCCGGTCACCTGGATCATCAAAGCTCGTCCCGATGTCCCTACCTGGCTAAGAGGGGCGCACGATACGGTCGCTGTGCGGGTTACCGCCCATCCACTGGCTGCCCGACTCGCAAAAACCTTTGGCAAGCCCCTGGTTTCCACCAGTGCCAATCCGAACGGCTTGCCTCCCGCCAGGTCTGCCCTGAAAACAAGACGTTATTTCTGCCGAGAGAAGATATTCATTATCTCCGGAAGGCTCGGAAGCGAACTCAACACAACGGCGATCTTCGACGCCCAGACCAATGCCCGGTTACGGTGAACATTCGCCTTTACCGCCTGGCGACAGATGTCAGCCGATGAATCGGGACCTCGCCCGATTTCGGCTTATCCCGGAATTGCCTCGAGAATCGATCGTATAATGTGCCGTTGGGTTCCGGCATCGATGTAGGGATGCATCGGCAGACTAAACACCCGGCCAGAAGCCAAATCGGCTTGCTCCAAGCCTCCCGGGACACGGCAGATATTTGCGTAAGCCGGCTGCCGATGCAACGGGACCGGATAGTGCACTGCAGCAGGGATACCCTGTTCGCGGAGTTTTTCCAGGACCTCCTCACGATGATATGAGCCGACCGTAAACTGTCCCCAGACACAGTCCCGATCATCTCGCACAACCGGCGCTGTAATCGCTTCCGAACCGGCAAGTAGTTCAATGTAACGCTTCCCCGCTGCTTTCCTGCGCTCCAATTCCCAGTCAAATCGTTCTAGTTTTGCAAGCACCACTGCACACTGAATAGAATCCATTCGTCCGCCGACACCTACGCGCTTATGATGATAACGCCCGTCCTCGCCGTGAACCCGAATTTGCCGAACGAGATCTGCCAAGTCATCATCGCTGGTGAAAACGGCCCCGCCATCACCGTAACACCCGAGAGGTTTGCTTGGGAAAAAGCTTGTACACCCCAGGGTCGACCGGTTACAGCTCTTGTCCCCCTTGTAGGTTGCACCAAAGCTCTGTGCTGCGTCTTCAATCACCGAGATATCCCCGTTTCTGGCCGCAATCGCGTTGATTTCATCCAAATCGGCAACCTGTCCGTACAGCGACACCGGAATAATCGCTTTGGTTCTTGATGTAATTGCCAATTCGATTTGTTCCGGATCGATGTTGTAGGTATCGGGCTGGATATCGACAAAGACCGGTGTCGCTCCTACCAGGGCGATAACTTCAGCCGTAGCTACAAAAGTGAAGGGACTGGTAATCACCTCGTCGCCGCTTTTCACACCGAGCGCCATCAGGGAAATCAGCAAGGCATCGGTTCCGGACGATACCGTCAAACAGTGCTTCGCACCGGTGTACTCGGCCAGCTTTTTTTCCAAGTCTCGAACTTCCGGCCCCATGACATACTGACCATGGTCAAGGACCGTCTGTATACCACTATTGATGCTTTCCCGCAGGTCCGCGTATTGAGCCTTGAGGTCGATAAAATTGATTTTCGCTGTCATAACATCCCTATAGAGTTGCTTCATTGCGGACTGGGGTTTCCGCTTTCAATACCGAAACCGTCTCTGGACATTCGCGGTGTCAGGGAATACCCGATTGGTTGGCCATTGGGATCAGAATCGAATCGACCGACTGAAGAAAAGGCTTCGCCAGGCTAGCAGACTCGTCCCGGAGACCCCTCTACCCACCCTCCCTGCTTCTTGCGCATGTTCACAGACTAGATGCGGTGGCTCATTATCGGATACTCGCCAGAACGCTGTCCAGCCACCATCGATAATCAATAGATTCC
>JANXGZ010000188.1 GCA_024958995.1 Methylococcales bacterium
TTTTGTTCCATTCGCGCCATGTTACCGACGATTCATGCCATTCGCCGGCCCGAACGCGGCTTTTCAGGTCAGATTTCAATATGGCATAATGGCGCCTTTTCGATGGGAAACAACATAAGATGTGGATTTCCTGGCTCGGCCTGATAGCTGGATTTGCAATCATGGTCGTCGCCGCCGACCGCTTCGTTGACGGTACGGCCGCCATTGCACGCAATCTCGGGATTTCACCACTGATCATTGGGCTGACGATCGTAGGATTCGGTACCTCCGCTCCCGAAATCCTTGTCTCCGGCATGGCCGCGTGGCAAGGGAACCCAGGCATTGCCGTAGGCAACGCGATCGGTTCAAACATTGCCAACATCGGCCTGATCCTTGGCCTGACCGCAATACTTTGCCCGATTTCATTTCATTCGCGGATCGTCAGAAAGGAGATGCCCATCCTGCTTGGGACAAGCATTGGTTGCTATCTTCTGGCGCTTTCCGACGGACTGAGCAGAACAGACGGAATCGTTATGCTCGGCGGTTTGGCGATTTTCCTTCTGTGGCTGATCAGAGACGCGATTCAGGCCCGCCAAAACAACGCACGGGATGCAGCGATTGAAGAGGGTATAACAACCAGCATTTCCACAACGAAAGCCTGCTGGTGGACTGCGGCGGGGCTCATCGGTCTGCTCGTCAGTTCACAAATGGTCGTGTGGGCGGCGGAGGAGCTGGCAAGGGCCTTCGGGATCAGCGACCTGGTCATTGGCCTGACCATCATTGCCCTTGGAACCAGTCTTCCCGAGTTGGCCGCATCCATCACAAGCGTTCTCAAGAAAGAGGATGACATCGCGATCGGCAATGTATTGGGATCGAACATGTACAACCTGCTCGCAGTCCTTGCCCTGCCGAGTCTGATTTCGCCCGGCCCGCTGGAACCGGTCGTGCTGAGCCGCGATTTTCCGGTGATGATCGGCTTTACAGTCGCCCTGTTCGCCTTTGGATTCAGTTTCAGGGCCCACGGCAGAATCAACCGGATTGAGGGCTTGATCCTGATCTTCGGTTATTTCGGATATCAGTTTCTCGTCATCCGGGGTACCCTGTAGCCAGCTATATGGCTAGAAAAGCCCTGTCAAACACCCAACCCATCCACCGACCACAACCTGAACCCGCGCAACCCTCCGCCAGACACCCGAGAAGCAAACCTGACAAATACATGCCAATCAAGATCGACGATCAATCGCTAATAAAGATTGCACACGATGTGATCGATGTCGAAACGCAGGCTGTTTGTGGATTAAAGGACCGTATCGGCAACCAGTTCGTCCGCGCCTGTCATACATTGATGGCCTGCCGCGGCAGAATCGTGGTCACCGGCATGGGAAAATCAGGTCACATCGGCGGAAAAATAGCCGCCACGCTGGCCAGCACCGGTAGTCCTGCGTTTTTCGTGCACCCAGGGGAAGCCGGACACGGAGACCTCGGCATGATCACCAGGGAAGACACCGTGCTGGCGCTTTCTAACTCAGGGGAGTCGCCTGAAATCCTGACCATACTGCCGATGCTCAAGCGCCTCGGCATCCCGTTTCTAGCGATGACCGGAAACAGCAAATCAACACTGGCACGCGAAGCTTCGGTTCATCTGGACGTGCAGGTCGCCGAGGAGGCTTGCCCGCTGGGACTGGCCCCAACATCCAGTACCACCGCAGCCCTGGTGATGGGTGACGCCCTGGCCGTTTCTCTTCTGAAGTCCAAGGGTTTTACCCGTGATGACTTTGCTCTTGCACATCCCGGCGGTAGCCTCGGCAAACGCCTCCTGCTCACCACCGGCGAACTGATGCACGCGGGCCAGGAATTGCCATACGTCCGGGAAGACGCCTTAGTCAGTGACGCCCTGATTGAGATGACGGCAAAGAAACTCGGCATGACAGCGATCGTCAGCCGAGATAATGTCGTCACAGGCATTTTCACGGACGGAGACCTCCGCAGGATGTTCGAAAAATCCGAATGCAATGTTCATTCGACACTGGTGACTGCGGTCATGACCCGAAACTGTCGTACGATTCACCCTGAACTGCTGGCCGCGGAGGCCCTACAGATCATGGAACAAAAAAAAATTACGGCTTTGCTGGTCACTGACCCGGAGAAACGACTGGTAGGAACCCTGCACATGCACGACCTGCTTCTCGCCGGGGTGGTATAAAGAAACCATTGACCTGCGGGCTCGCCCCGTGTAACCGCCTGCATTGATGACCGGGGAAAACCCTTGCGGAGTCTTCCAAGACCGAGGTTACAATGACCTATTCCCC
>JANXGZ010000269.1 GCA_024958995.1 Methylococcales bacterium
TCATTCAACGAAATGATCGGCCAGTCGCAAATGCTCAACATGCACAAGGCGATATCACACTGGAAGGCCAAGGGTATCGATCTATCGAGAATCCTGTACAAACCCGAGATTGGGTCGGATATTGCCACATACAACTGTGAAGATCAGGACCACGGTCTCGAAAAGGCTCTCGACCTTAAAATGATCGAGAAAGCCAGGCCGGCCCTCGAAAACAGGCAACCAGTCCGGATCGAAACCGAAATCCGCAATACCAACAGAACCTTCGGGGCCATGCTGTCCGGAGAAGTCGCGAAACGATATGGCCACATGGGCCTGCCAGAAGATACGATCAGTATCCTTGCCAAAGGAACAGCCGGACAAAGCTTCGGTTCGTTTGTCAGCAAAGGCATCAGTATCGAACTGCAGGGTGAAGGTAATGACTACGTGGGCAAGGGCCTAAGTGGTGGCCGACTGGTTATTTACCCGCCGAAAGAATGCTCGATCGTGGCCGAAGATAACATCATCGTCGGCAACACGGTACTGTACGGGGCCGTTAGCGGCGAATGTTATTTCCGTGGTTTTGCCGGCGAGCGTTTTGCCGTTCGAAACTCCGGTGCCATTGCGGTTATTGAAGGCGTTGGCGACCACGGTTGTGAATACATGACCGGCGGCATTGTCCTGGTTCTCGGACCTTCTGGACGGAATTTCGCAGCAGGCATGAGTGGTGGCATTGCCTATGTGCTCGACGAGCGGGGCGATTTTGAACAACGTTGCAACATGGCGATGGTTGAGCTTGAACCCATCCCCATCGGCGGCGTGGATAAAGCAGTTTCGCGAAGCAGCAGCGAATCCTGTTCACTCGACGGTGTGATGGACGATCTGACTTGCCAGGACGAACAACGACTGCGGAAACTGCTGGAAAACCACTTACACTACACCGGTAGTACGCGGGCCCGTGAAATCCTCGACAACTGGGCAGACTACCTGCCGAAATTCATCAAGGTCATGCCGGTCGATTACCGGCGTGCGCTGGAACAGATGAAAAAAGAACAAGACCAAATGGTCAACAAACAAATCGCCTGATCAGGTATCACCAGAGGTAATTAAAGAATGGGTAACCCCACAGGTTTCATGGAGATCGATCGCAAGGACCGCGACTACGGCATTGTCAACGAACGGATCCAGCACTACCGCGAATTTGTTGTCTCCCTAGAGGAGGCGGAAGTCCGTCAACAGGGCGCCCGCTGCATGGACTGCGGAATTCCCTATTGTCACCAAGGCTGCCCGGTAAACAATATCATCCCTGACTGGAACGATCTTGTTTACCACAACAACTGGCGTCAAGCGGTCGAAGTACTTCACAGCACCAACAACTTTCCGGAATTCACCGGACGAATTTGTCCGGCACCTTGCGAGGCAGCCTGTACGCTCAACCTGATCGAAGAACCTGTTACCATCAAGACGATCGAATGCTCGATTATCGACAAAGCATGGGAAGAAGGCTGGATCCAGCCCGAGATTCCAGCCGACAGGACCGGAAAAATGGTCGCGGTCGTTGGATCAGGTCCCGCGGGCATGGCTTGCGCGCAGCAACTGGCTAGGGCCGGTCACGATGTGACCGTCTTGGAGAAAGCTGACCGGATCGGCGGACTACTGAGATACGGAATCCCCGATTTCAAGATGGACAAGGACCTGATTGACCGGCGTATCGCCCAGATGCAGGCAGAAGGCGTCCTGTTTCGCCCCAATAACCACGTGGGAGTGGATTTCCCCGCACAGCAACTGATCGACGAATTTGACGCCGTCGTGCTCGCCGCCGGCTCCGAGTACCCGAGAGACCTGGAAGTTGCGGGCAGAGAACTAGAAGGAGTCCATTTCGCCATGGACTTTCTTCCGCAACAGAACAAACGACTTGCCGGCAGCGAGGTTCCCAAAGAAGAAAGCATTATGGCAACCGGCAAACACGTGATCGTAATCGGCGGCGGTGACACTGGTTCAGACTGCATCGGAACCTCGATACGCCAAGCCGCAAAATCGGTCACCCAACTCGAAATCATGCCTAAACCGCCGGCAAAGGAAGACAAGGGATTGACCTGGCCAAACTGGCCAAACAAACTGCGCACTTCATCGTCTCAGGCCGAAGGTTGTACCCGGGACTGGAGTGTTACCACCAAGTCGATCAGCGGCAAAAACGGCAAGGCTACACGCATCCATTGCGCACGCGTGGAATGGACGCAGGAAAACGGTGTCTGGCAAATGTCAGAGATCCCTGGAAGCGAGTTCAGCCTTGAGGCTGATCTGATCCTGCTGGCCATGGGATTCATACACCCAGTTCACGAAGGCATGGTCAATGAACTGGGTGCCGAACTGGACCCGCGGGGCAACATTCAGGCAAATACCGATGATTACAAAACCAGTGTCGACAAGGTTTTTGCTGCCGGTGATGTGAGACGCGGCCAGTCCCTGGTTGTCTGGGCAATCCGAGAGGGACGCCAGACCGCCCGAGCAGTTGACGAATACCTGATGGGGGATTCCGAATTACCCCGCTAAGCCGTCCGGCTGCTCATCGGTCTCCAACCGGGCTCGCGGTACAATAGAGATCAACCTCAGGTACCGCTCCGCAAGTTGACTCAGCGGCCGGATCGCTGGTCTTCACCGCTCCCGAACAATACAAAACCCTGCCAGAGATAAGTCGCGGCCACTGGGAACAGCAGCCAGCCGTGTGCCGCAATGATCCTACGCCGGAAACCCGTTAGCACATGCATTAGCCGAGCCGGCAAGCGCAATGTGCTTTACCCACCCCACTGCACATTTGCCGGAAGGATCGAACCCTCCTGATCCCGGGGCCAGAGTCCCCCGTCCCTTGCGCGTGGGCCTCGACGTTCCATGCCAGCGACCTTTTCAAATTGAAGCTTTGAGGCAAAATTGCTATAGTGCCCATCGTAAAGGAAGAAAAAGAATTATTGGGTTTCGGCTTCTAACCCAGCGGATCTTCTTTTTACGAAAGTCGCTTGAAACAAATCGAGTATAAACTCCGAGGGAGTATCCAGCACCTAGCCGTCTGCTTCAGTTTCAAGTTCAAGACGCAAAGATTTTAGATCGGTCCAGACCATTTACCGCCGTCCAAAAAGGACCTATCCGAGCGGTATTAGAGTTAGACCATGCTTGGGTTTTTTCGCCCGACCCATGACGGGCGACCCGCGTGTCTCACAACGCGACCATAAATAGAAGAAAGTTCTAACGAGCCAGTCAATTTGAATTGGCCCAACCAGGCATAAGGCGAGGAGCAGAATCGACCGCTCATCGGTCAAGACACTACGCCAGCAAAAAAGGCTTGTCTACATTAACAATGAACAGAAATTTATGCTGCCAAAGAACATCTCGTATGCCGGAACATACTTCTTTTCGCGTTGGGACGCTGCTTATGGACATTAAACAGAATGAAAAGAATGCTTGTCAATGCCACACAGGCGGAAGAACTCCGTATCGCCTTGGTAGAAGGTCAAAAACTATATGATTTCGATATAGAGGTACCCTCACGAGAACAGAAAAAATCAAACGTCTACAAGGGTAAGGTTACCCGCATTGAGCCCAGCCTGGAAGCCGCTTTCGTCGATTACGGAGCAGGACGGCACGGGTTTTTACCGTTCAAGGAAATTGCGTCCGAGTTCCTTTCAGGTCCTTCGAAGGGAAGATCGAACATCAAGAACCAGATCAAGGAAGGCATGGAAATTGTCGTCCAGATCGAAAAGGAAGAGCGGGGCAACAAAGGTGCAGCACTCACAACCTACCTCAGTCTGGCCGGGAGTTACCTGGTCCTCATGCCCAACAACCCGCGTGCCGGAGGTATTTCCCGCAGGATCGACGGTGGTGACCGTTCGGATATCAAGGAAGTCATCGAGTCGCTGGAAATCCCTAACGACATGGGACTTATCGTCAGAACCGCAGGCTGCGGGAAAAACGAAGAAGAACTCCAGTGGGACCTCAACTACCTGTTGCAGCTCTGGGAGGCCATCGACCGTTCCACCAAGGAACGTTCAGCACCGTTCCTGATTTTCCAGGAAAGCAATCTGGTCATTCGTGCATTGCGTGATCATTTGCGCGGTGACATCGATGAAATTCTCGTCGACAGCCCGGCTACCTTCAAAATGGTCCGGAACTTCCTGCAACAGGTCATGCCCACCGCCCTGAACAAGGCAAAGCTGTACGAAGATACTGTCCCGCTGTTCAGTCGCTACCAGATCGAAAGCCAGATCGAAATGGCTTACAACCGCGAGGTATCACTGCCCTCGGGAGGGGCAATTGTCATCGACCATACCGAGGCACTGACCTCGATCGACATCAACTCCGGAAAAGCCACCAAGGGCTCTGATATCGAGGAAACAGCCCTGAACACGAATCTCGAGGCAGCCTCGGAAATTGCTCGCCAACTTAGGTTGCGCGACCTCGGGGGCCTATTCGTCATTGATTTTATTGACATGATGGCCTCACGCAACCAGCGCGCCGTCGAAACGCACATTAAGGAAGCGGTTAAGCTCGACCGGGCACGGGTACAGATCGGACGTATTTCGCGCTTCGGCCTGCTTGAGCTTTCGCGACAGCGACTGCGGCCATCCCTTGGCGAATCGAGCCAGTTGCTGTGCCCAAGATGCAAGGGCCATGGCTCAATACGCAACGTCGAATCGCTGGCTCTTTCCGTACTCCGAATCCTCGAAGAAGAAGCAATGAAGAAGTTTACATCGAAAATCATTGCCCATCTCCCGGTGGAGTCAGCGACCTTTCTTCTGAATGAAAAACGCTCTGTCGTAGAACAGATCGAGAAACGCCACAATGTTTCCTTGGTATTGCTGCCCAACAAGCAGTTAGAAACCCCTGAATATGAGATCCAGAGGATCCGATCCAACGAGGAGATCGCTGACACAACCAGCTACCAGCAGATCACAGGAGAAATCAGTAAGACTCCGGAATTTGCCACAAGAACAGAACGAAAACTGGAAGAACCGGTAATCAAGAATTTTCTCCCCGAAACACCGGCTCCAGATGCAGAGAAAAAAGGCCCCGGGGTCATAAAGACATTTCTGAATCGCCTTGTTGGCAAAAAGGAAGATGATGAAACTTCTATCGAAGAAGCGGTCCAGGTTCCCAGTAGTGACAACGAGGGAACTGCTGAAGCTGAAACCGAGATCAAACCTCGGTCAACAAGACGAAACAGCAGAAGTGGCCGCTCAGGTAACGGACGCCGTCAGCAAAGAAGAGGCAGGCAGAACCAAACCGCAGCCGCAGAAACCCCAGAACAGGACACCGCCACAGCGACAAGCGGCGAAAGCAAAGTAACGCCAGACTCCGAAAGTGGATCCGACACACAAGCCGCCAGCAACGAAAGGGAACCAACGAAACGCAGTCCCACGAGGCGTCGGCGGTCCAGACGAGGTGCGAGAAGGAGCCCTAGATCCCAGCCACAGAATCTCGGTACGAAGGAATCGTCAATTGCTGGCGATAATACACCCCCCCCGAGCAGCGACCAGGCGGTCGAACCGGTTTCAACACCCGTTTCGGACGAGGTCAGTGAAAAAAAAGTTGCTGATAGAGATGACGGCCAAAAAACCGATAAGACTAAATCCTCCGAAGATTCTGCCAGAAAACCACAACGCTCGGTCAGGAAACGCAGATCCGAAACCCCGTCACAACCAGTTAAGAGCCCGAAAACCGCGGCCGCATCCGACGACAGGCTCAGGAGAATGACACCCGATTCGCCAGCCGATATTGAAAAGGCCAGGGAGACGGTGGTCGAGGCCGCTGGAAACGACACGGAAAAGACGGCAACAGAAGCCGTGAAGGAAAACAGTTCCGAGCAAACCTCAGGAGAAGAAAAAACAGAGCCCGGCAAAAGACGGCGACCAAGGACACGGCGTTCGCCGATCGGAGCGCGCAGGTCTCCGCGAAGCCGCTCGGGAACCAAAACCACCCGCAAAAAAACCGTGGCAACCGCGGAGGTTGCAGAAGAATCACCGAAAAACGATAGCCCTGAGGATCCAAAACCGGTTGTCGACAATGGAGCACAGACCTGAGTCGGTCGGTTGCGCTATCAACATCGGCTGGACAGGAAGCCGTTACACCTTGCACATTCCACGGCCTGATCAATCCGTGGAACCAATCAACGCGTGGCGCTCAGAAGCATTTACACGGTGACAGGAAGCAATGATACCGGCAAGCGGCACGTTTACACGGTTTCCCGACTCAACAGGGAAGCCCGTACAATGCTGGCGGGGCATTTCCTGTCAATCTGGGTTGAAGGGGAAATCTCCAATCTAGCCCGTCCGTCCTCAGGACACATCTACTTCACGCTGAAAGACGATCAGGCCCAGGTTCGCTGCGCAATGTTCAGGACCCAACAGCGCAGACTCAGCTTTCGCCCCGAGAACGGGAGTCAGATCCTGACCAAGGCCCAAGTCAGTCTTTACGAGGCCCGCGGCGATTACCAGCTGATCGTCGACTACATGGAGGAAAGTGGAGACGGTGCTCTGCGCAAGGCCTTTGACAGATTGAAACAACAATTGTCTGATGAAGGCTTATTCGACACAAGCAGGAAAAAAGCCCTACCCCCTGTTCCCAACTGCATCGGGATCATCACTTCGCCGAGCGGTGCAGCGGTCCGTGACATCCTTACGATTCTCAACCGGCGCTTTCCTGCAATCCCGGTCATTATTTACCCGGTGGCTGTTCAGGGGCATGACGCCAGTCATCAGATCCAGCGCGCCATCGAGACTGCAACTCAACGACAGGAATGCGATGTGCTGATCATCGCGCGTGGCGGCGGATCTCTGGAAGACATGTGTGCCTTCAACGAAGAAAACGTTGCCCGAGCCATCAGCAGATGCAGCATTCCGGTTGTATCCGGCATCGGGCACGAAACCGATTTATCGATCACCGATTTCGTTGCGGACGTCAGGGCGGCGACTCCCTCAGCTGCCGCAGAAACAGCTAGCCCCGAGGCTTCCGGCTGGATGAGAAACCTGACCCAGTTCGAGGAACAGATGAAACGGAGCATGCAGACCCGACTAGAAAACCATCTAAAAGCCTACCACTGGCTGACCGCACGCCTTCAGAGACTGCACCCGGGGAAACTCCTGCAGGATCAGGCGCAACGACTGGACGATCTGGAATCCCGCATCAATCGCTCAGTGCAAAACCGGCTTACCCAGCTCGCGGCCCGGGTTTCTGCGCGTTATGCCGACTTGGCCGGATACAGTCCCCTGCCTCTCATCAAGACCCTGGATACACGTTATCAACTGCTAGCACACAGGCTGATCAGCACTCAACAAAACACAATGGAAAGTAAAAGACAGCTCTTGGCAAAGCTGAGCCGTTCGCTGGAAACAGTCAGTCCACTGGCAACCCTATCGCGGGGATATTCGATCACTGCTCGTCAGACAGATGGCACGCTATTACGCTCCGCAGAAAATACCCGGGTAGGCGAAATCGTTGAAACCAGGCTGGCCAACGGCAGCCTGATCTGTTGCGTGCAAAAAATCAGGAAGTCTTAGACCTGCCGTTGCCCGGTATTCTTGCAGCATCACCGAACCGGGACTACCGCCATGCCACGATCGCCGAACTCCTATTCCACCAGCGAAAGCCCTTCCCGACGCGGATCACTGGCCGCCGTAACGCGATTTGTCATCTTGTCCCAAAGAATGGCCTGCATGTTGCCGTATTGACGATTGAGTTCTTTGACTTCGTGTCCTTTCGCCTGCAACTCCTGAATTTCATCATCGCTCAAACCTCCCTTCTCGTATTCCACGACATCAGGCATGTATTGATGATGAAACCTAGGCACGGACACCCATGAATCCGGCTCTTTTCCTGCCTCGAAATCCAGCGTGGCCAGAAGGACCATCGAGATAATTCGGCTTCCCCCCGGAGTGCCGAGGATTGCCACCCGTTCCGGATTTTCAAGGAAGGTTGGCGTCATGCTCGACAACATCCGTTTGCCAGGCTCGATCATGTTAGCCTCGCCCCCAGTCAATCCATACACATTTCCTCGGCCCGGGTGCGCAACGAAATCATCCATCTCGTCGTTCAGCAGCACCCCTGTCCCTGGAACCACGAAACAAGAACCAAATGGATAATTGATACTAAGCGTCGCGGCCACTCGGTTACCCTCGCCATCGATGATCGAAAAATGGCTGGTGTCGTGCCCTTCGCTTTCCGGTTCGCTGCGCCCGGGGTCTATTTCTGCCATGAAGCCAGAACGGTCAACCCGGATACCGGAACCCAGGGCCGCCGCGTAGGGCATACTGGTCAGGCGATCAATGGGCATGGAGACAAAGTCCGGATCACCCAGGTAACGTGCACGGTCACGATAAGCCCGGCGCATCGCCTCGATCACCAGATGCTTGCGGCCAATGGCATCAAACCGGGTCATATCGAAGCCGGAAAGAATGTTCAACGCCTCGCTGAGAACCACTCCTCCCGAAGAAGGTGGTGAGGCACTGGTCACCCGGATTCCACGGTAATTCGCATGGATTGGCTGCCGTTCAACGACCCGGTATTGCTCAAGGTCCGAAAGGCTCCACAGGCCCCCGTGTGCCCTGATACCCTGAACCATCGCGCGGGCAACCGGGCCCGTATAGAATCCGTCCCGTCCACGTTCAGAAATCTGCTCCAGAGTATGGGCTAAATCCTTTTGAACCAATAGGAAGTCCGGCCCTGGAATCTTACCATTGGCAAGAAAAATCTTGGCAGCAGCGGGGTAGGCGACCATGACTGGATAGCGAAAGCCGATCAGCTTGAGATAGCTTTTGTCGACCACGAAGCCTTCCCGTGCAAGCCGCAAAGCTGGCCCCAGGTTGATTTTCAGGGATAGCCTGCCGTATTTTTCTGCCAAGTGAATGATGGCCGCCGGCATGCCCGGAATCCCCGCAGACAAGGGCCCATCGATCGACCGTTTCTGACCGAAGCTCCCCTGCTCGTCCAGAAACATGTCGCGGTGCGCGGCCAACGGGGCCCGTTCCCGTCCATCAATCATCACCTGTTTGCCGTCACTGGCCCGGTGAAGCAACCAAAAACCGCCGCCCCCGAGGCCTGACCCGGAGGGCTCCACGACAGCCAGTGCCGCGCTTACCGCAACCGCGGCATCAAACGCATTTCCACCCCGACGCATGATTTCAATACCTGCGCGCGTAGCCAGCGGGTGCGCCGTAGCCACGGCAGAAGTCAGTGGGCCCGCCTGGGTTTCCGCCGTCAACAGGAGAAAAAGAGCCAGCCAAAACCATCGCTTCGGGTCACCAATTCCTACCATCGGTACAGCCTCAAACCTGCCCGGCAGTTAGCCTAAGATACTTGTTGTGTAAGGATTCCTTGCTCTCGATCCAGTCGGGATCAAAAATAATGCAGTCCACGGGACAAACCGCCACACATTGCGCAGAATCGAAGTGACCAACGCATTCGGTACATCGGTCCGGATCAATCTCATAGATCTCTTCACCCTGTGAGATCGCCAAATTCGGGCACGCCGGCTCGCAAACATCACAGTTGATACATTCATCGGTAATGAGCAAAGACACAAGGAATCTCAATCCGGGTTTTTAAACCTGTCGACCAATGCCATGCTAATCTTTCGGGGCACGAAGTCTGAAACGTCGCCGCCCAGCCGGGCAATTTCACGAACCATGGTCGACGAAATGAATGCATGCTGCTCCGCCGGGGTCAGAAAAACCGTTTCAAAATCGGCTGAAAGGCGGCGATTCATCCCCGCCATCTGGAATTCGTACTCGAAATCGGAAACGGCGCGCAGTCCGCGCAGAACGACCCCCGCACCAACTTCCCTGGCACATTCAACGAGCAGGCTGTCGAAGCCGACCACTTCGACATTGTCATAGCTGCTGACCACTTCCCTTGCCATCTCCACGCGCTGTCCGACATCGAACAGCGGGCTCTTGTCCCTGTTGGCAGCAACCGCGACAACAAGGTGATCGAAAATCCGGACCGCGCGTGCGATCAGGTCGACATGGCCATTAGTGATCGGATCGAAGGTTCCAGGGTAGATCGCTTTCACGTTCATGCTTGTTGCATCTCTGCTTCTATTATTTTCCACACAAGTAATAAGCAACTTCCCCCGCCTGGCCGGATTTGTTGATGTCCCACCCACTAGGAAGATCGGCAAGCGGCTCTACGGCTTCCATCTCTAGGTAAACCTTCGAACCTGCAACAACCCAGCCATGATCTTCCAGAAGTTCTAGCGTTTCCGCAACCAGCCCCTTGTTAAAAGGTGGATCCACAAACACGATATCGAACGGTGCTTCCGGATCGGATGACAGGACACTCATTACGTCCGCACAGATCAGCTGAACCCGCTGCGCCTGCAAATCCTGCAAGGCAGAACCAATTGCCGAGCAGGCCTCGGGGTTCCTTTCAATCGACAACACCGATTTCGCACCGCGTGATGCAGCCTCAATCCCCAACGCCCCGCTACCGGCGAATAGATCCAGGCACCGAGCGCCGACAATATCGAATTGCAGCCAGTTGAACAAGGTTTCGCGCACTCGGTCCGCTGTCGGACGCAGGTCCTCGGTCGAGGCAAAGGAGACCTTTCGACTTCTCCATTCGCCGCCGATGACCCGCAACTGGTTTTTCAGTTGCCGTGCGATTGGCTCCTCCCGCCCACCAGTACAGTCTGGAAGTGGTCGAGCTGCAAATGGCTGTGGAAGGCTTTGCGAATGTCAACCGTGGTAACGGAATTGACCTTGTCCGTGAACGTATCCAGGTAATCGATCGGCAAACCGTAGAACCCGATCATCGCCACGTAGTTGGACATTTTGCTGTTACTGTCAATTCTGAGTACAAATCCCCCGGTAATGCTCTTTTTGGCCCGGGTCAACTCCTCCTCGGAAGGCCCGTTGTCGATGAAATTTACGAATGTCTTCCTGAGAACAGCCAGGGCCTCGGGGGCTTGATCGTTGCGTGTCTGCAAGCTCATGGTAAAGGGACCCTTCTCAGCCAACGGCGCAAAATAACTACTGGCACTGTAGGCTAGGCCTCTCTCGTCACGGATTTGCCCGCTGATCTTCGAAACCAGGCCACTTCCGCCTAAAATGTAGTTTCCCACGTACAGCGCGAAGTACTCGGGATCATGACGGTTCAGCGCGGCCATCCCGCTGAAGATATGAGTTTGCCGAGATGGAAAGTGAATCGTTTGGGTTCCGCCTGGACCGGCGAGATCTACCTGTGGAATGGGTTCCGGCGGCGGTCCGGCCGGAAGTTTCTCCGTCAATTCCATGACCATTGATTCAACCCTCTCGCGGGACGTATCCCCAACCACCACCGCCACCGCATTGCTGGCCACGTAATACCTTCGATGGAATTCCCGAATAGCCCCGACCGTCAGGGCGGCAACCGTCGCTGATTCTCCGAGGACGCGGTGTCCATAAGGATGACCCCGGTAGATATCCTGGTAATAGGCCTGTCCTCCGACCTTGCCGGGCAATTCGCCGAAGCGTCGTAGGCCGGCAAGAACCCTCTTTCGTTCCCGGAAAAAATCCATCTCGCTGAACCGGGGTAAAGCGACCACCTTAGCCATCGTTTCAAGCGCCGATTTAAGGATGTCCGTCCTGCTCAGGGAACGCAGGACCAGCGAAGCCGAATCCCGGGAAACCGAAGTACCCAGGACCGCACCGATTCCTTCCAGGCGCTGAGCAATATGGTCCGCATTCCAATCTCCAGCGCCCTTGTCCAGCAATCCGGAGGTCATCGCCGCAAGACCGAAATGCTGTCCGTCCCGTGCACTCCCGGCATCGAACAGAAGCTGTACGTCAACCAACGGCAAATCCTTCGCTTCAACGTGGTAAACCCGGGTTCCCCGCTCTGTCACCCAGTGCTGAATGTTCGGCCCGGCAAAAGCGCAGGTCATGCCCAGCAACAATGGAACCACGATCCAGAGTTGCCTCAGGTCAGTCATCATGGACTCCCCCCCCGAGCTCTGACCCATCGGCCTGACTGAGATCCATCGGAAGCGGATCCAGGAAACAAACTGTCAGGTTGTCTTCGACCAGGAATTGTTTGGCACTGGCGAGGACATCCTCTGCCGTGACCTGACTGATCCTTGCTTCGTATTCATCGACACGCTTCCAGCCCAGTCCAACGGTTTCCAGGGTCCCTAGCTGCATCGCCTGGTAAAAGACCGAATCACGCTCGAAAACACTGTTGGCAAGAACCTGAGCCTTTACCCTTGCCAGTTCTTCGGGCGCCACCGGATTGGTCTGCAGTTCGCGGATCTCGGACTTGAGGGCCGTTTCAAGATCGGACAGCGAATATCCCTCCGCAGGCGTGGCTTCAAACATGAACAGCGAGCCCATTCGAGCATAGAGATCGTATCCGGCTCCAGCGCTGACCGCCATCTGAGATCCCCGAACCAGCCTGCCGGCCAGTCGAGCACTGTTGCCACCATCCAGTATCCCGGCAAGAACTTCCAACGCGTAGGCATCCTTTTCCTTCTCCGCAGTCTTGAGCACGGGCACCTTGTACCCCATGATCAGATAAGGTAACTCGCCGGGCAACCGGATTGTCATTCGTCGGGTTCCAAGTTGCTCGACCTCTGTCCGAATTCTTGGCTGGACAGGATCCCCGGAAGGCAATGGCCCGAAATATTCCTCGGCCAGTGAGAAAACCGCTTCCGGATCCACATCGCCAGCCACCACCAGCGTTGCATTATTCGGTGCATACCAACGTTCGTACCACTCCTGTAGGTCAGCCACGCGAAGTCCCCTGATATCCACCGGCCAACCGATCACCGGGTTGCGATAGCCTCCATTGGTATGCGCCAATGCCAGAAAGTACTCAAAAGCTTTCGATCTGGGTTTGTCATCGGTCCGCATGCGGCGTTCTTCCAGTACGACTTCGCGCTCTTTTTCGAATTCGGCAGGATCCAGTTGCAGGTTGCGCATTCTGTCTGCCTCGAGTTCGAAACTGATCCGAAGCCTGGATTTTTCAAGGCGCTGAAAATATGCAGTATAATCACGTCCTGTAAAGGCATTCTCCCGGCCGCCGTTTTCCGCGATAATCCTCGAGAAGTCACCCGGGGCATGATTCTTCGTCCCCTTGAACATCATGTGTTCGAGAATGTGGGATACACCGGTAATGCCTTCAAATTCGTAACTGCCTCCAACCTCGTACCATATTTGAGAGACAACGACGGGAGCACGATGATCTTCCTTGACCAGCACTTTCAACCCATTTTCCAGAACACGCTCGTGCACCGCAGGGCCAGCGTGGGAAAAACCGCTCAGCAACGCAAGGAAGAAAATTAGTCGGATCACGATGTTGATGATTGTCGAAAACTGAATGATTTCGATTCAATCCACGAAATGGCAAGAATCCATACCATTGTAGACGAATAACGGTCCACATATGAAAGCAAGTGCAATAGCCGAAGACAGTCTGAGCACCCTGCTCGGGAACTATCTTGATCTCTGCAAACCCAAGGTCGTCGTCCTGATCGTATTCACCGCGATCATCGGTATGTTCCTGGCGGTTCCGGGGATGGTTCCACTGCAGGTACTGGTTTTCGGGACGCTGGGTATCGGACTGGCCGCATCGTCTGCCGCTGCGTTCAATCACTTTCTCGACCGCAAGCAGGATGCAACGATGGGAAGAACCAGCCACCGCCCGCTACCGACCGGCCAGCTCGAGGGTTCGCATGTGATTGCTTTTGCAATGACGCTGGGTCTCCTGTCCATGCTCGCCCTAATGTTTTTCGTGAATACACTGACCGCCGTGCTGACCTTCACCTCACTGATCGGCTACGCCCTCGTCTACACGGTATATCTCAAACACGCGACACCGCAGAACATCGTGATCGGCGGTGCCGCCGGAGCCGCTCCCCCTGTGCTGGGCTGGTGCGCGGTAACGGGAACCATCGACCCCCATGCACTTTTACTGTTCCTGATCATCTTCATATGGACCCCGCCCCATTTCTGGGCGTTGGCGGTTGCCAGGCGAGAGGAATACGCCAAAGCCAACATTCCGATGCTTCCCGTCACCCATGGAGCCGACTTTACTCGGCTGCACATCCTGCTCTACACCATACTGCTGGTACTGGTTACCCTACTTCCCTATCTCACCGGAATGAGCGGCATTTTATATCTCGCCGTATCCTTAGTACTGAATGTAATTTTTCTGTATCATTCAATCGTTCTGATTAGGTCACGGGACGATGGCATTGCCATGAAAACCTTTGGCTTCTCGATCCTCTACCTCATGATCCTGTTCGCTGTGCTGTTGATTGACCATTACCTGTAATTGAAACACCTAGAAATTAAAGATGACTTTGGTCATGGTTGTGTGATAAAAAGATCTGATTCTCGAAAAGAATATAGTTATAACTAGGAGTTATTATGAAACACCAGATTGTTGTTGTCGGCGGCGGGTCTGCGGGTATTACTGTTTCCGCAATACTCAAACGAAAAGATAAATCGCTGGATATTGCCATTGTTGATCCTTCGGATACACACTACTACCAACCTGCATTCACGCTGGTTGGCGGCGGCGAATACAGCGCCGACGCTACGCACCAGCCTGAATCGGATTGTATCCCCGCCGGAACGACCTGGATCCAGGACGCAGTGGACAGCTTCGACCCAGACAACAATTCCCTGAAGCTGCAAGGAGGCGATTCGGTCGAATATGACTACCTGATAGTTTGCCCTGGCCTCCAGCTCGACTGGGGCAAGATCGATGGCCTACAGGAAACGATTGGCCAGAACGGCGTCTGCAGCAACTACCTGCTGCAATATGCCAACTACACCTGGGAATGCATACAGAACTTCAAGGGCGGCACAGCCCTGTTTACCCAACCGGCCATGCCCATCAAATGTGCCGGCGCCCCGCAGAAGATCATGTATCTGGCCGCCGACCACTTCAAGCAAAACAACGTCTCTGCCAAAATCAATTTCAACACCACTCTGCCAGCCATGTTTGGCGTACCACTGTTCGCCGAAGCATTGAAAGGCGTTGTAGCCAACTATGGAATCAAGGCTGACTTCAAGAGCACGCTGGTTGCCATCGACGGCAACAAGAAAGAAGCCGTGTTCGAGGTCGAAGACGCCGATGGCAACAAGGAAAAGGTCACCAAGGCCTTTGATATGATCCATGTCACTCCGCCGCAAAGTGCACCAGATTTTCTGAAAGGCAGTCCGATCGGCGATGCTGCCGGCTGGGTCGATGTCGATCCCGGAAACCTGCAACACAAGAAATACGGTAACGTTTTCGGCCTTGGCGATGCAACGAATACGCCCAACGCAAAAACTGCAGCTGCTGCGCGTATGCAAGCTCCCATCGTCGCCAAGGGTCTGCTTGCCAAGATCAACCAGTCTGCGCTACCTGCGGATTACGACGGATACGGCGCCTGCCCGCTGACCACGAGTAAGAATTCAGTCATGCTGGCCGAATTCTGCTACGGCGGAAAGGTAACCCCATCCTTTCCTGGAGACCCCCGCAAGGAGCGCTTAAGCTACTGGCTGCTGAAGAAGTTCTTCTTTCCGTTCCTTTACTGGAAAATCATGCTCAAGGGAATCGAATTCAATCCGTCGCACAAGGAATTCGAGTAAAGTCCCAATAGCGGCACAAAAAAGCCAGACGGGTATCCCCCGTCTGGCTTTTTTTATCCGATCACCCTGGATCAAACCGACAACGAGCACACCCTGTCGTGTTGTCAATCCATCTTTTGCAGAACCATCCCGAAAGCACAACGGATCAACACCAGCGAGACCGCCATCGGATAGAATATGAAGTATTCACTAAAATAAACGCTCAAAACGACCAACAAATTCAGTAAGCTGGGATGGAAAAGTCTCGAGGAATGAATCAGACACATCATTCTAAGTTGGAGATCGTCCATCAGGGCCCATCGTTCGACCACCTGGCGGTTCAGCAGCATTGCGATGAACACAAAGTAGACCGGATACCATGAAAAGACCGGGGCGTCGATCCGGTAAACCTCCCGCCAGTGCACAAACCATGTGCATAGGGTACCAACAAGAAAAACATCGTAGGACAGGGGAAAAACCCCGGGTCGCAGAACAGCGGTCAGGCCACTCAGCAACAGGCAACCCAAGCCAAGGTAAAGCACCACCGTTGATTCAAACAACACAAGCCAGGGATGTTGTTGCCAGACCATGTAAACAAGCGACAGGGAGGCAACAATAAACATCGGCGAAAGGTACAGGAAACCGCGCATGACCAAGCTCCTCAGGACAATCTTCCCGGGTTATGAATTGCCTCCCGGATCTGATAAAGTCCAGCCACCATCACTCCGGAGAAAGAACACACATGATTGGAATGATTGGCTCCATCGCCACGCTGGTTTGGTATTTTTATGCCGCTGAAAAGGCCGGCAAGAGTCCGGCGCGCTGGGCAATCATCGGAGGAACCATCTATTTCATGACACGGTACGCCACCTGGGCTGCGATCGGCAGCATGATGGGCCGCGGTTTCAATAGTCACTCTGCCAATACCGGGGTCATGATCGAACTGACAACCATCGGAGTTGCTCTCGTCGTCGTGGTTCTGGTTAAACTCACATTTCTAGGCAAAACCAGCTAGCCATTGCCAACGAAAACGAAACGGCCAGTCAACTAGGCTTTCCGCTGTTGATAGCCTCGCCAAATCAAAAACAGACCGGCCAGAAGAAAAGGAATACTGAGCCACTGGCCGACACTCAGCGCAGATTCAAATCCGTATGAGGCCTGTCGGATTTTGACAAATTCCAGGAAAAAACGCGCCGCCGACATCAGAAACATGAACATGCCGATCAGAAAGCCATCAGCCATCCGGTTGGTCCACTTCAGGTAACCGAACAGCATGACCCCGGAAACGACAAGGTAGCTGAGCGCTTCGTAGAGTTGGACAGGATGCCGTGGTAGCATGTCGACGCGTTCGAAAATGAACGCCCAGGGCACCGTTGTTTCTATGCCGACAATCTCCGAATTGAACAGGTTCCCAATGCGGATGAATACCGCGCCAATGGCCAGCGGAAATGCCCCTCGATCCAGCAGCCACAACGCTGAATAGCCCGGCTTTCGTTTCGCAAAGTAATAGCCGGCGATCAGACACCCAATATAGCCACCATGGCTGGCTAGCCCGCCGTTCCAGACTTTCAGAATCTCCAATGGGTGACTCAGGTAGAACGCAGGGTCGTAAAACAGACAATGTCCTAACCGTGCGCCGGCAAGCTCTGCAATAAACACATAGATGAACAGGTCGTCCAGGTCTTCTACCGGTCGCCCCTCGCGGCGAAACATCCAGGACAGGACAACAAAGCTCAGGAAGAACCCTGCTGCAAACAGGAGCCCGTACCAACGAACCGTGACCGGCCCCCAGCTAAACAGCATCGGGCTGACATCCCAGGTGATATATTCCATAACTTTGCTTGTTTTGTTCGGGCCAGAGAGCGAAAACGCTAGAGGATTGTAGGCTAATCCATCGGAAGATCAACTTTATTGTCGCTGACTAAACCGCCCACCTTAACCGCAAGGACAAGGCAACAAAACGGGTGCGGCCGTCAACCATCGCATCACTCGACAAGGAAGTTTTCAGCTGACAAGCGATTCGATGGCGATGCAGGTTTCAAACAACGCCGCTCGGGTATCCACCCGCCCTGCAAGTTCCACGCATCGCTGCCGAACCGGGCCTGAGGAAACCAACTCATCGAGCGTTTCAGCCACCTTTCCGAGCGTAAATTTGCCAGGCGACAGAATAGCTCCGGCGCCCAACTGACGAAGCCGTTGAGCATTGTCGGGCTGATCGTAGGCCATTGGCATGATCAGCTGAGGCACCCCCGCGCGCAAGGCCTTGCCCATGGTCCCAATTCCCCCATGATGCACAACGGCACTGCAAAGTGGAAAGACCGCATCAAAAGGCGCGTAATCGAAATGGCGGATTCCCTCCGGCAACACCACCGGCAGGTGACCATGATAGCCCGTCAGCAGGATCCCCCTCCGGCCGAGGTAGCTGCAGGCAGCAGCAGCCTCAAAAAACCGGGCCGCATGCTGATGCCCCGATCCGGGGGTAAAGACGATCGGCGCCGATCCCTGCTGTAGAAATTCCATACAGTCATCAGGAACCGGAAGAGGGTCGCAGGATTCGTGCGAGATAAAACCGGTTTGAATCACCTGCGATGGCCAATCAGATGCAGGCCCACCGAACCATTCCGGAAAAAGGGCGATTACGAGATCCGGCGAGTACAACCACCGGGTAGCGACCCGGCTAACCGGAGAAAGACCCAACCGCTTGCGGAAACGATTGGTCTCGGGGGCCAGCAGGGGTTCCAGATAAAACGTCTCCAGCCCCTTTGCCATGAGGGTCTTGATCAATGGTGGCAGAAATAGGCTGCCCGGCAACGAAGAAAGTGCCGCAGGATCGACCGAACTCCAGAGTGATGAGGGTTGTAGAATCACCGTGGCCGTGGGAATGGAAAGTTTTTCCCGTGCCACTCTAGCTCCGTAAACATAGCAAGGGGCAACAACCACGGTCTGATCGCCTGAGAGGGCTTCGATGGCTTCAAAGGCCGGTTCCATCCCACCCAGGATCATTTCACGAACCAAGATTCGGAAACCGCGAATCGGATGCCAGACATCGGGGTTGGCCAGAACCGACTGGTAGTGGTCGCGCGACCCGATTCCCTTGAAACGGATGCCGAGCCGATCTGCGAGAGGCTGGAAGTAATCGTTGGTCACCAGGGTTACCCTGTGACCGCGTTTCATGAGTTCACTTCCGAGCGCAGCAAAGGGATGTACATCCCCGGCTGTCCCTAGCGTTACCAGCAAAACATCCATCAATGATGATCCTAATGATTCCTGAATTTAACAACCGTCTCCTGGTCACCCCCACCGACCCTGGATCCACCCAGCCCCAGCTATCACACCAGCCACGACGGAGTGATATGATTGCAGTTTCGACTGAAGAAAAAAACAGCAACCATGGGAAAGGTGAAAGAACAGGTCGGGTTTATTGGCATGGGTCTGATGGGTACCCCCATGACGTTTCGTCTGCTCGGTGCCGGTTATTCGGTTAACGTCTGGAACCGGAATGCAGAAAAAGTGGAGCCGGTCACCAAGGCCGGTGCGGTGGTGATGGCGGGAATTGCCGAAGTAACCGTCGGTTCGGATATTATCCTCCTGAGCCTGTCGGACACAGCCGCTGTTGAAGCAGTGGTTTTCGGACCGGGCGGTATCGCTGAGAACGGATCGGAAAACAAGATCGTCGTAGACTTTTCCAGCATCGAACCGAATGCCACGCGCCGATTCGCCGGCAAACTGTACGACCAATGCCGCATGCACTGGGTCGATTCACCGGTTTCCGGTGGAGTGGTAGGAGCCGAACAGGGAACGCTGGTCATGATGCTCGGCGGCGACACGGCCGACATCCAACGTATCGAGCCGATTCTCGCTCCCCTCAGCCAACGGGTAACACGGATGGGAGAGATCGGCTCTGGACAGGTCACCAAGATCTGCAACCAGATGATCGTCAGTTGCAACGCCATGGTTATCGCAGAAATGATTTCCCTGGCAAAACGATCCGGAGTTGATTCCGAAAAGATCCCCGCAGCGTTGGCCGGAGGCTTTGCAGATTCAAAGCCCCTGCAAATCCTGGGACCTGAAATGGCAAGCGAAACCTTCGAACCAGTCAAATGGCGGGTCAAGACCCTGCTCAAGGATCTGAACATGGCCGTGGAACTGTCGCGCTCGCAGGGTAAAGCTGTGCCCATGTCTGGACTGGCTGCCCAGTTGATGCAAATCCACGCGGGCAACGGCTTTCTGGATCAGGATCCTTCGACATTGGTCAGGCTTTACACCCCGGAAAAAGAACCGGACTGAAACACCATCAATGGCCGTTTAACGAAACCAGCGACAAAGAACAATGCCGCGCTTTTCTGCAAATCTCAGCTTACTGTTTACCGAACTACCCCTACTGGAACGTTTCAGCGCCGCGAGGGAATGCGGCTTTCGGGGTGTAGAAATCCAGTTTCCCTATGAGGCTCCGGCCGAACACATCAAGGCTCAAATCGATCTGACGGGGCTTGAACTGGTTCTGATCAACGTACCAGCAGGCGACCTGATGAACGGAGGTGAAGGGCTCGCCGCTGTGCCTTCGAAACGCCACGACTTCATTGATGCCGTTAACAAAGCCGCCGAATATGCAGATATCCTCCGTCCAAAACTCATCAACGTTCTTCCCGGCCGCTGCTTCGAAACCGACCGTCTCGACCAATACATGGAAACCTTCACAAGCAACCTGGTTCACGCCGCCGATGTTTTCCTTGACCAGGGTATCAAGGCCGTTTTCGAGGCCGTTAACACAAAAGATATGCCCGGTTTCCTGATTCACAATAGCGAACAACTGGTCCAAGTACTGGAAGAGCTACAGCATTCGAATGTTTATCTGCAATATGACATTTACCACATGCAGACCATGGGAGAGGACCATCATGCTTTCTTCCACCGCCACGCGGAAAGAGTCGGGCATATCCAGTTCGCTGATGCACCCGGGCGGCATCAGCCAGGAACCGGGCAGATAGACTTTGTCAACCTGTTTAATGCAATCGACGCATCTGGATACCAGGGATGGATTGGAGCGGAATACAGGCCCAGCGTCCCGACCCGGGACAGCCTGGACTGGTTGGCCCACTATTGCCAACCCCCGGCCTGAAAAACAAGATGGTTCCCTGGAGTTTGCGCCAACGGCTTCGATCCAGGCTAGGAGTTGCGACCTGGTTACGAACCGCAGCGATATCAACCTTCGTTCCGCTGCATTTCATCTTAATCACCCTGTGGATCCTGCCTCCCTATTCCCAACTGCTTGAAGCAAGCAAACAGACTACCGGCCTTGCACGCCGAATCGAAGCGGCAATGGGTACTTTTCTAACCAATGACAAGTTGGATCCCCTGCACAAAGCGGTACGGGCCTACGTTAACCTGGTTGGAGCCCACCAATACTGGGATTTCTTCGCCCCCGATGTGCCACGAACCCACCGCTATCTCAGGGTTTGCAACGGCATTCACGAGACTTCTCGGCCGAAACGGATCGACTGTACGAAAACGCTCTACCAGAGCTACCACGGCGAGCTGGATCAGGTCATTGACCCTCACCAGGGACGGGATAGTCGACCCTTTCGCTTGACCGAGAGCCTGATACGGCTGCATCGTCCTGAACTACTGGATGCCTTTACCAGCCACTGGCAGAGCGAGGAGGATGGAAGCCACCGGGGCCGGTCATTCCTTCTGCTTCATGAGTTCGGCCTTAACCCGGTCAAGAAAGAGTCCGTTGATGCATCGAGGCACGATGAGGTTCTCTGGATGACCCCGGATTAACCAGGCCTCGATGCTTCGCTACTGGCACGAATTCCTGTTTCAAAAAATCGATGTTCGGCAATATGCATTGCTCCGCATCGGACTCGGCAGTCTCATCGTTCTGTACCTCATCAACCTGATGCCACTGTTTGCGTCGCAGTTCGGACCGGAAGGATGGCTGGACGCAAAAACAGATCTGGACCTTTACCATGCCGGCTCATGGTCCATCCTGTTCCTGATCGAATCGACCATACAGGCCCAAATGTTCTTCTGGCTTGTATTGGTCAGCGCATTGGCCTTCACCGCCGGCTTCCTGACCCGCACCACCGGGTTCATCACGCTGGTCGGACTGATCTCCCTGTGGAACCGAAATCCGCTGATCATGGACGGTGACGACGCTTTACTCAGGATCACGCTGTTCTACCTGTTGCTGTCGCCGAGCGGCAACGCGCTTTCCATCGATGTCCGACTCCGACAGCGAAAACGAAGTGCCGAAATCTGGCCGCTTCGAATGATACGGGCCCAGCTGATCCTAGTTTATTTCATCTCCGGGTGGGTAAAATTCCACAGCCCAGAGTGGCTGGACGGCACGGTATTGCAATACGTTCTGATCCACCCGGAATACTCACGCTGGAACATGAGCGGCCTGATGGAATATCCTTTTTTCCTGGATCTGCTGGGCGGCCTGTCGTTTCTGGTAATGTGGTGGGAACTGCTGTTCCCGATCCTTGTCCTGTGGCGGTTCAGCCGCAGTACCGCGATCATAGCCGGCGTCGCCTTCCATACCGCCCTCCTTCTGCTCATGCACCTACGCCTGTTTTCCGTGATCATGCTGGTCCTTTACATCGCTTGGATTCCCCAGCCTCTGCCCGCTTGGATAGCAAAAACAAGCAAGCGGATAAAGCCGCCAGTTTGATGTAAATAGTCGCTTGGATTAGGATTGATAACTGACCTTTCTACGCCTTCATGGATTCGTTCCTGAACCGCCGAATGTCCATCCTCCTGCAATTAGATTGGGACCCCATGTTCTCTCTCGATCACACTTTACGATTCCTGTTCCTGGCAATGCTCCTGGTCCAGCTAAGCGCCTGTGCACCGGACAACGATGCTGATTGTTCAAGGGTCAACATTGATCAACTGGAAAGCGCAGCCCGGGCCGGACTTCCCGAAGCCCAGAACGAACTAGGACGATACCATGAGATCGGAGAATGCGTTGCCAGCGACTTTGAGGAAGCCGCCGCCTGGTACCAGCTTGCCGCGGAGCAAGGCCATGTCAATGCCCAAAAGGTCCTCGGTTTCATGTACGCCGGCGGCATGGGTGTTCAGCAGGACAATGCGATATCCCTACAGTGGTTCATGCGTGCCGCCGAGGCTGGTCATCCCGAAGCGCAACTGGGTCTTGCCACCGCCTATTTCCGCGGCATCGGCATTGTCCGGGACCGCGAAACCGCCGCCAGGTGGTTCAGGAAATCCGCAGAGCAGAACTTCGCCCGCTCCCAATACAACCTCGGCAACCTCTATCAAAACGGCGCAGGCGTACCACGCGACCTGGTCGAGGCCTACAAGTGGTATGGTCTCAGCGCCCGTAACGGTTATTCGAAAGCAGAAAAGAGCCTGGCCCAGCTAAACGACAAACTGCCGCCAGAACTCATCAACCAGGCACGGCAACTGATCGAAGACTGGAGGCCGGAAAACCCCGAGTCAGACTGGGAATACAAACCACAACACGAACCGACGTCCCCGTGAATCAGACGGTTCATCTTCAGCGGCAATTCGCGTCCGAAACTCCTGTAACGGCTTGGCGCTAACCTACCACGACGGGGATACAACAATGGGGATCCGAACTTTTTGCCGGAATCTTCCAGAAACCAAAGATGGCTGTAACTTCATGCAGCGAGCACGAAAATGTTGATACGGACAAAGAAACGAACCCCCGAATCGGAAATAACCGACCCGGTATTGTTCAGGAAGAGGCGCCAGCTCATCAAGGCTTCCGCCGCCGCGGTGGTTGCATCGATTAATCTGCCTGTGATCCCTTCAGCGCAGGCAGCTTCGCGGGTCAAAGTCGCCGAGTTCACCAAGCAAAGCCCCTACTCGCTGCAACAAAGTCTGACCGATTATGAAGACGTAACCCGGTACAACAATTTCTACGAGTTCGGCACCGGTAAAGAAGACCCTGCGCGCAATGCCCAGAACTTCAAAACCCGGCCGTGGACAATCAGCATCGAAGGAGAAGTGGAAAAACCCGCAGTGGTCGGAATCGAAGACCTGATCAGTGGGCAAGCCTTGGAAGAGCGCGTTTACCGACTGCGGTGCGTTGAAGCCTGGTCGATGGTCGTTCCATGGATCGGTTTCCCACTGGCTTCACTGCTCAGCCGTGCAGCGCCGACATCCAGGGCCAAGTACATACAGTTCACCACCCTGTATGACCCCGACCAGATGCCAGGACAACGCATTCCCACTCTACAATGGCCGTATGTCGAAGGCTTGCGGATTGACGAAGCCATGCACCCGCTGACCATTCTTGCGCTGGGGCTGTATGGCGAACTGCTCCCGAACCAGAACGGCGCGCCACTGCGCCTAGTGGTCCCGTGGAAATACGGATTCAAAAGCATCAAGTCGATTGTGAAGATCCGACTGACGGAACAAATGCCGCCCACATCATGGAACCTGGCCGCCCCCAACGAGTACGGATTTTACGCCAACGTCAATCCGGGCGTCTCACATCCACGTTGGAGCCAGAAAAGGGAGCGAGTGATCGGCGGTGGACTGTTCAACCCAAAGCGCGAAACCGAGTTGTTCAACGGCTACACGGATGAAGTCGGGCAAATGTACCGAAACATGGACCTCAGGCGATTTTTCTGACCATGAAGATACCGGCATTGTCGGATCTGAAAAAACCGGTGGTTTTCTTGCTAGGCCTGATGCCCTTTGCACTCATGTTGGTCGATTCCCTGAATGATTCGCTGGGTCCGGAACCGATCGAGACCCTCCAGTTCCGGACCGGTGACTGGACTCTGCGCTTCCTTCTGGCCACACTCGCCTGCACACCGCTGAAGTTACTGCTGCACTGGAACGCGCAGATGCGCTTTCGCCGGATGCTCGGACTGTTCGCCTTTTTCTATGCCAGCGTTCATTGCCTTGTCTACCTGGCACTGGATCTTTCCTTGTCCTGGCAGCAAATCGTGGACGAAGTGCCACAAAGTCCTCATGTCATTATCGGACTCGTTGCCTTCGTTTTGCTGGTTCCGCTAGCCCTGACATCAACCCAAAGCATGGCACGCCGACTTGGCCGTCGCTGGAAAAAACTCCATTCGCTGATTTATCTCGTGGGATGCCTCGGAATTCTGCATTTCTTCCTGCTGGTCAAGGCTGACATCAGGGAACCTCTGTTCTATGGTAGCCTGCTGGCATTCCTACTCGGCATTCGAATCGCACACAGGATCAGGCAAAGAAGATGCACAGACAGATCAATCCCCGCTTCAGGCTCGCTCCCCACAACCCGACTCTGACAAGAGCCCCCTGAAACGAAAGGACCTTCCTCTCCGTTTTCTTCTGTATCGGCCGGCTCGGAACATTTTCATAACCAGCTACGCTCTCTCAACAATGTCTGGTGATACACTGTTGCGCCAGTTCAGAAGGCCAGCAGGCATCGCTGCCTTTATCAAACGTACAGCTAAATCAACAGAGCCATGCAGTTCAGTGTCAAGCAAACAGACGGCCGGGCCCGCATTGGACAAATGGTCTTTCCACGCGGCACGGTCAACACACCGACCTTCATGCCAGTTGGCACTTATGGGACAGTCAAGGCCATGACTCCCGAGGAACTGGTCGCATCGGGGGCCGAAATCGTGCTCGGCAACACCTTCCACCTGTTGCTGAGACCTGGGACCGAGATTATCCGCAAACACGGCGGCCTGCACGGTTTCATGCACTGGAACGGCCCGATCCTGACCGATTCGGGAGGTTTCCAAGTATTCAGCCTTGGTAAAATCCGAAAGATTACCGAACAAGGAGTCGAGTTTCGATCGCCGATCAACGGCGGCCGTGTCTTCATGGGCCCCGAGGAGTCGATGAAGATCCAGCGGGATCTCGGTTCGGATATCGTCATGATCTTCGACGAATGCACCCCGTACCCTGCCACCATTGAACAGGCCCGATCATCGATGGAACTCTCACTAAGATGGGCCAGACGCAGCAAAGAAGCGCACGGGGACAACCCGAACGCGCTGTTTGGAATCGTTCAGGGGGGCATGTACGAGGATCTCCGCCGTGAATCGCTGGACAACCTGACCTCCACCGGTTTCGATGGCTATGCCATAGGCGGACTATCGGTGGGGGAACCCAAGGAAGAGATGCACCGGGTCATCAACGACCTGGTCCCGCGAATGCCGGCGGACCAGCCGCGCTACCTGATGGGTGTGGGAACTCCCGAGGACCTCGTGGAGGGAGTGCGGCGCGGAATCGACATGTTCGATTGCGTCATGCCGACCCGCAACGCGAGGAACGGTTTCCTGTTTGTTTCGAATGGCATTCTCAAGATCCGCAACAGCCAGTTCGCGGACGATACTCGCCCACCTGACGAATCCTGCAGCTGTTATACCTGCCAGAATTATTCCAGGGCCTACCTTCGTCATCTCGACAAGTGTGGCGAAATGTTGGGACCCCGCCTCAATACCATTCACAACCTCCATCATTACCAAAAGCTAATGACGGACCTGAGGCAGGCAATTCATTCACAGACCCTTGATTCTTTTGTGCAGAATTTTTATCGTCAACGACGCAAATCTGCGCCGTTTATGTCATAATTACTGGTTTACCTCAATTGTTTAATACGGAGAGATCCATGGGATTTTTTATATCTGACGCCTACGCTGCCGCGCCCGCCCAGGACCCAGGGATGGCTGGCATAATTTTTCCTCTCGCAATAATTTTTGTATTTTACATGCTGTTCGTCCGCCCCCAGCAAAAAAAGGCCAAGGAACACAAGAACCTGGTTTCCGCACTGAACCGCGGAGCGGAAATCGTCACCAACGGCGGCATCCTGGGCAAGGTTGTCGAACTTGACGAAAATTTTGTACGAATCGAAGTCGGCGAAAACAGTCACCTTCAGATCCAGCGCGATTCGATCACGACCCTGATGCCGCGGGGCACGTACAAGAACACGATGAAGAAAATAAAACAGAAAACTTAGGTCTCCGAATCCATGGAAAACCGCTTCCCCATCTGGAAGAATCTGCTTGTGGTCACGGTCGTCGTGATCGGAATTTTCTTCTCTCTGCCAAACCTGTACGGACAGGATCCATCGATCCAGATCTCCGCACAGCGGAAAGCTACGCTCAACGAATCCACGCTGGAGTCGGTCAAACAGTCCCTCGGCCAGGCCGAGATCACCCCGATTTCCGCAGTGCTCGAAGAAAATTCGATTCTGGTGCGCTTCAATGACACCGATGACCAGCTGAAAGCATCAGACTGGGTCAAGGAAGGCCTAGGAAGCGATTATACCGTAGCCCTGAACCTAGCGCCCTCAACACCCGACTGGATGCAGTCAATGGACGCGAACCCCATGTACCTGGGGCTTGATCTTCGTGGAGGCGTTCATTTTCTGCTCGATGTCGACATGGAAACCGCGATTCGTCAGGCGGAAGAACGCTACACCGCGGACATCCGGTCGGCACTCAGGAACGCCAAGGTGCGTTACCTTGCCGTGCAGCGTGAAAACGGCAAGATCCGGGTGAAATTCAAGGACAGGGAAACTCTCGAAGCGGGTATCAGAGTCTTCGACAAGGAATTGGCAAACCTCAAGATCTCGGAAAATGAAAGCAACTTTAGGCTGACTGCAACCATCAGCGAGGCAGAACAGAAGGAAATCAGAAAATTTGCTCTGGCTCAGAACATGACCACCCTGCGAAACCGCGTGAACGAGCTCGGAGTCGCCGAACCAGTTATCCAGCAACAGGGCGATCATCGCATCGTGGTGCAGCTGCCCGGAGTCCAGGACACCACCCAGGCGAAAGACATCCTGGGCGCCACCGCCACACTGGAAATGCGGATGGTGGATGTCGAGCACGATGTGCAAAATGCGATCAGGAACCATGCCCCGATCGGTACCCGGATCTATTACGAACGCGACGGCAACCCAGTATTGCTCAAACGTCGCGTTATTGTGACCGGAAACCAGATCGTGGATGCCTCATCCGGACTCGATCAGCAGAACGGAGCCCCTTCCGTCTTCATCAGTCTGAATGGCGTCGGCGCGAAAAAGATGGGCAAGACAACCCGGGCCAATATCGGCAAACAGATGGCCGTTGTGTTTATTGAGAACAAGGTCCATACGACCACCGAGAACGGAGAAAAGATCCGCAAAAAAACCCAGGTTGAAGAAGTCATTAACGTGGCAACGATCCGGGATTCTTTCAGCAAGCGGTTCCAGATTACCGGCCTGGACAGCACACGCGAAGCGCGTAACCTGGCTCTGCTGCTCAGAGCAGGAGCCCTGGCCGCACCCGTTGAAATCGTCGAAGAGCGAACGGTCGGACCAAGCCTTGGCAAGGATAACATCGAGCGGGGATTAACATCGGTCATCGCCGGTTTTGCAGTGGTTTTGGTTTTCATGGCTGTTTACTACAAGGTATTCGGAATCGTTGCCAACCTCGCTCTGACCATCAACCTGGTCCTGATCGTATCGGTTCTTTCCATGCTTCAGGCCACGCTAACCCTTCCAGGTATCGCTGGAATCGTATTGACGGTCGGTATGGCAGTGGATGCAAACGTGCTGATTTTCGAGCGTATCCGTGAAGAAATTCGCAATGGAAACTCACCACAGAGCAGTATATATTTCGGCTACGAAAAAGCCTTTTCAACGATCTTCGATGCCAATGTAACCACGCTACTCGTGGCGCTCGTGCTTTTCGGGTTTGGTACCGGCCCGATCAAGGGTTTCGCGGTGACACTGTCGATCGGAATCTTGACCTCCATGTTTACCGCCATCATGGGAACCCGCAGCTTGATAAACCTGATTTATGGCAACAAGCGAGTAAAGAAGCTCGCCATCTGAAGGTCCAGTTGAGTTCAGGAGAAACTGAAAGTGGATTTATCGAAATCAAATTTTGATTTTCTAGGAAAACGCCGGATTGCGCTGATCGTTTCCAGTCTGTTGCTGGCCACTTCGATTGTCTCCCTGGCCATCAACGGGCTTCGTCTGGGAATCGATTTTACCGGCGGTACGCTACTCGAAGTCAGCTACGAACAAACGGTGGAACTTCCCGGGATCCGGAAGATACTTGAGACCGCCAACCTCGGGGATGCATCGGTGCAACACTTTGGCACGTCCAAGGAAGTACTCATCCGGTTACCGCTCAAAGAAGGCATTAGCACCGCCGACCTGAGCAACCAGGTCATGGATTTGCTGAATACGTTAGGCGAAGCCCAGGGTAAGCAACTTCGAGTCGAGTTCGTTGGCCCGCAGGTTGGGGACGAATTGACCGAGGATGGCGGCCTGGCACTTCTTTACTCGATGTTCGGCATCCTGATGTATGTCACCTGGCGCTTCGAATACAAATTCGCCCTCGGCTCCGTAGCAGCCCTGGCACACGACGTCATCTTGACCCTGGGCTTCTTTTCACTGCTTGGATTCGAGTTCGATCTGACGGTGCTGGCAGCCGTTCTTGCGGTCATCGGCTATTCTCTGAACGATACCATCGTGGTTTATGACCGCATCCGGGAAAACTTCAGAAAAATGCGCAAGGGAACGCCCGAGCAGATCATGAACACGTCCCTGAACCAGACCCTGAGCAGAACAATCATGACCTCGCTTACTACCCTGCTGGTTCTTGTCGCACTGGCAATGCTCGGTGGGGAAATCATCCACAATTTCTCACTTGCACTGATTGTTGGCGTACTGATTGGCACCTACTCTTCAATTTACATTGCCAGCCCGATGGTCCTTGGACTGGGAGTCACGCAGGCCGACCTGATTCCGCCAGAGAAAGAAGGTGGGGATTTCGATCTGAAGCCGTAAAACATGAAGGCACAAAGAGATAGCGGGGCCGTGCGTTGTTGAATGAGAGGAAGCCCGCTAGTTCCCATACCAATAGCCCGCAGACAAGAAAATCAAGTTCTGCATTGGAAGAGCCAGGTAACAAACGCCTTGGGTGTAACTGATCTAATCAGGAAACGATCTCCCCTAGCACATGTCTGAAACACTGAACAAGTTGCCAAAAGCGATTGTTCGGATTCCACCGTGTCCCACAGGCTGACAGCTCAAACAGCTGTTTTCTGAGACCAAAAGTCAGTTCCACCTGCAAACCCTTGCCCGTGATGCCCCGGTTACAAATGTTCATCGAGGCTATACCCTGTCGGGTTGGACTAGGGTCATTACCGGCATCGAAGCCCGCCAACCTGCACGATTCGGTCACGTGGGCCCTGAAATCGAGATCGAGTCCCCCAAGGTAAACCGCTTCCTCATTGCCTCTGGCTCCGTGAATGGTCATCACCCTTTCTGCCCGACTGACCAGCGCCAGAGCACCGGGCTCATCAAAACAGTTGCTGGTGATGTGCAGAGCCTTATTGGTTGAAAGGACCGACTTTATGCCCTCAAAGCAATAAAAGCTGTGTTCTTGGCCTGCCACGGCTTCAACAACCTGAGAGGTGCCGCGTTCGATTCTTCCGCCATGTGGAGCCACAACCGCTATTCCGGTAGCCCCTTCGCGGCTGCGTATTCGGTAATCCTGGCCCTCGACTTCATTTTGCTGAAGATCAAAGAAATTACGGTATTGCTCGGTCAGCAGCATGAACTTTGGTCGGCCAAACTCCGGAATGTGAATACAATGTAAAATGGACATCTCAGAAACAACCGATGCCGCAGCATACCTTCCAGCCGATCCGTTTGGTCAACAGTCCGTAAAAAACCCGTTCCAAAGACCGCGTCACCGGCCGTTCCAAACTCGAATCCGATTCAGTACGATTGAGATCAGGGTTGCGTCCAGGAAATAGGACCGAATCAAGCACTGGAACTTCTGGTTGCACTCAAACACCCGGGCAACCCTGTCACCAGAACACCCCGGTTGCCGCGTTACACAGAACAAAACCGCCGCTTAGGTCGCCTCTACTGTTTTCATCGTCCACCCCCACAAGTACAACCTGAACAGATGATACAGTGACGCCCATTTCGAAAGCTTTATCTCGCCACAATAGACCTTGATATCCTTCTCAATCAACCCCATGGAATTCGCTTTGGAATCGAACAGCCCATCACCTTCCCAGCGGTCCGGATCAAGACTGATGGCGTAAGGATTGATCCGACCCCTGGCCTTCAGGGATTCCACCCTCTCCGGCATGGTCGATTCAACGGCTCGCAGGAACCAAACGCGCACAACATCCTCGAGCATTCGGCAGTTTTTCTCCATATCGCGCAGGGCACGTTCCTGCGATTTGTTCCTCGACAATTCCACGTGGGCGCGTGAAAGGTAGGAATACAGATGCGGGTACCTGGTAAAGTCGGGGGCCTGGGTCGAACACGGCATTCTCGCCCAGTCCTTGAACATTTGTTGCATGCGCAGATTAAGGGCCAGGGTATTCTTCATGTAATGGGTGCGGGAAAGCAGGCCCGGCTTCTGGAAGATCTTGAAGAACGAAAGCGGAGCAAAAAAGCCCCAGTAAAAGCCCGTATCCCAGTACAGCTTGGCCATCATGACGTGCCCCTTGTCAAAGATGTGGTACGAACCGTTGAATAGTTGCATCAAGTTGTTGGTCAGGGTCAGGTAGAAACTGTTGAACTCATCGACATCTGCCGGAGTCAGATCACCCTTATAATCCCGGGTAATCATCTCCACCGCGATATTGTTGCTCATGGCGATGAAATCGAGGCCATAGCTGTACAGAGGATCAAGAAAAACCCCCGCCTCACCCACGCAAGCCCATCGATCGGAAGAAAAGGTCTGGTGAGAACCGTAGCTGCAATTCTTGAAGCAGCGGAAATCGAGGGGAACCTTACCGTCAAGGTGATCCGCAATCACCGGCTCATGCTCTTGCAGCCACTTCAGGGCCAGGGCGTAATTGCTCCGCTGCTTGATCGGATGGAGTTCTTCCGTCGCCACGATGCCGATACTGGTATGGCCGGATCCCAGCGGGATGACCCATACCCAGTAACCGTAGCCCATCAGGTGATTGGTGGAGAAATACCGAATATCGTCCGGGTCACGCTCAGAATGCCATTCTCCTCGTTCGACGAAGTCGTTAATATCAAAACGGCCCTCAATTCGGAACCAGGCAGCTCCAAGCTTGTGTTCCCAGCGGTTCTTGAGTTTGAGCTTGGACTGGATAAAAAACCGGCGCCCGGTCGCGTCAACCAACCAACGGCAATTGACCGTGGCTGTCTCCTCAGAATCCGGCTGCTGCATCCGGACCGTATGGCGTGCGCCCGATGAACCCAATACAAAGTCGCGTAATCCGTAACCCTCGAAAAGCTGGATCCCTTCATCGACCAGCATTTCCCTGACATCGTTCTCGAACACTCCCCGGTCGATCTGGTAGGCCGGAAGCAAAGGCAGGCACGGAGGCCCCATCTCAGGTCTTTCCTCCAAAGGACGGTCAGACTGACCAGGGAAAAATCGCAGTCCATTCTTAAGGAAATGCTTTTCCTTAAGATAGTCATGAAAACCAAGAACCCGTCCGATGTAATTCGAACCGCCCTCGACAGACGATTCACCAACCTTGAAACCGGCCTCCGGCAACGGCCTGGAGGTCTTTTCGATGACCGCTACGGACAACTGCGGGAGGACCTGATGAAGATGCTTAGCCAGACTCAGACCTGCCAGCCCGCCGCCACAGATCACCACGTCATATTCCGACTTTAAGTCTATTTCCTGCATACCAACCTCTCTACTAAACACCTGAACCGATTCCAGATAATCGGCGTGGATGATAATCCCAAAGCCTCGCTGCCCGCAACCGGGCAGACCAAGAGTTCTGTGAATACGTTGAACGAGTGACCCACTTCATCGCAATCCCACCACACATCCATCTAGGATTCTCAAAACTTCAAGAAGACCCTTCGCAACAACCTAGACATAGAATCTTTGATCATGGACTTAGATATCCTCAAATCATTATTCCAGTCTACCGGCCAAAAACAAAGCATCCAGATCACCCGGAAATAGCCTTATCTTTGCCCCGAATAGTCGTTACTCCGACGCCGATTCAATCGATAAGAAAGCCTGGTCCATCTTCTGTTGCACAGCGCTGGTCACTACCGGAGACGGACCGAATTCAGTTATTCTCCCTTTCATGCATTTAAGAATGAACAGCGATGGTCGCGACCATCGCATCGACCAGTTTGCCGAAATCCGACAGCACCGACCCCGGCCGAAGTCAGACTGACCCGACTTTTCCGAATACCGCTTTACTGACCTGTTCTTCGGCAAGCCTTAACCGGCCCAGAGTCCCGAGATCCATCCAGAATCCCTGGTACATTTCCGCACT
>JANXGZ010000174.1 GCA_024958995.1 Methylococcales bacterium
ACCAGGTTTCCGCCGGAGCCAAACGGCCACCTGCATATCGGGCATGCAAAATCGATCTGCCTGAACTTCGGTATTGCTGCCGAATACTCCGGAACCTGTAACCTGCGCTTTGATGACACCAACCCTGAAAAGGAAAGTGTCGAATACATGAACGCAATTGAAAGGGATGTGCAATGGCTGGGCTTCGAATGGACGGAATTGCGCCACGCTTCGGAATATTTCGAAAAACTTTATGAGTACGCAGTCGAACTAATACGCGGAGGGAAGGCCTACGTCGATAGCCTGTCTGCCGAGCAGATCCGCGAATACCGAGGGAATCTGACCGAGCCGGGACGTGAAAGCCCTGATCGGTTACGGAGTATTGAGGAAAACCTGGAGCTTTTCCGGCGCATGAGAGACGGAGAATTCGAGGATGGAACCTATGTATTGCGTGCCAGGATTGACATGGCTTCCGGCAATATCAACATGCGCGATCCGGTGCTCTATCGGATCCGTAACATCCATCACCAGCGCACAGGCAACCTGTGGAACCTATACCCGATGTACGATTTCACTCATTGTATTTCGGACGCACTGGAACAGATTACGCATTCTCTCTGTACGCTAGAATTCGAAGACCACCGTCCGCTTTACGACTGGATCCTGAATCAATTGAAGGTTCCCTGCCATCCACAACAGATCGAATTTGCCAGGCTGTCGCTGGAATACACGGTCATGAGCAAAAGGAAGCTGAATCTGCTGGTCACCGAGGGCCATGTTTCAGGATGGGATGACCCGAGACTTCCGACCATCGCCGGGTTGCGCAGAGCCGGCTTCACTCCCGCCTCTATTCGTGTATTTTGCGAGCGAATCGGCGTTACCAAGAAAGACGCATGGATCGAGATGGGCGTACTGGAAAATGTGATTCGGGACGACCTAAACCAGAATGCGCCGCGTGCGATGGCAGTACTACGCCCACTGAAGATCTTGATTGAAAACTATCCGGAGGACCAGATCGAAGACGTAGAATTGCCGAACCATCCCCAAAAGCCAGAACTCGGCACGCGGAAGGTACCGTTTGGAAGAACGCTCTTTATCGAACAGGACGACTTTGCCGAGGTTCCACCGCCGAAATTCAAACGACTCATCCCTGGCGGCGAAGTCCGTCTGCGAGGTGCATATGTCATCCGTTGTGAAGAGGTGATCAGGGGCTCAAACGGTGAAATCAGCCAGTTGCGGTGTACCTACGATGCTGAAACACTGGGCAGAAAACCCGAAGGGCGCAAGGTCAAGGGAGTGGTTCACTGGGTATCCGAGCAACATGCGGTTGATGGTGAGATTCGCCTTTACGACCGGCTGTTCTCGGTGCCCCATCCCGAATCAATGGACGATTTCCGCGAGGCACTTAACCCCAACTCATTGAAGGTTCTGGATCAATGCAAGCTTGAGCCCTCACTTGCCAAGGCAGTTGGCGGCGAGCGTTTTCAGTTCGAAAGAACCGGGTATTTCTGCGTAGACTTGATCGACAGTTCAGAACAGAAAAAAGTGTTCAACCGCACCGTGACTCTTAGAGACAGTTGGGGTAGAACTGTCGGAGGCCGCTAAGAGCCCCCTTCCTTGCCCCATGGCCAGAGCGCCTCAGGACCGGGCAACACCGTGACAGGAAGCTGGTTCCTATCGTAAACCGATCAGATGATCGGGATGAATGCGGTCACCATCGTCTGAAGGATCTGCTTGATCGTCCGATGTGTGCTGTCGGCGGCAATTTGCGCAATGATGTCTTGCGCGTTGATTATTTTGCCGAACAGCCTCTCGAAACTTGGGTTGACCATGTTGCCCTCCAGATCGCTTGAACTCAGAAGGAACAGTTCACTCCCGCCGTCTCTCCTGGTCCTAAGCATCCACGATGCAACCTCGATGTTTCTCGCACTGTAGTAGAGTTTCTGGGCATCGAGTTGATCAAACAGGTAAAACTCCTGATCGCCTCCGTAGGCATCCAGGATCATGGTTTCGAGTCCGAGGATCAGCGCTTTGACCCGGTCCCCTGCGTAGGTATCATCGAAGGCAAGTTGAATGCAGGCAATACTGCGTTTGCCTTCAACCTCCGCAAAGGGTGATGCCACGACCCGGTTCACGGCCGATTCGACGGAATCGTATCCGCTTTTCCGCCATTCACGCGGATTGCGTTTGTATAGCTTGGTTGCCAGTTCTTTCAGGCTGGAAAAGACAAAACCCTGGATGGTTTCGGTGATCAGGTCAACGTCTGTTTTAACCAGAGAACTGGTTTTGAAGTCGGTACCTTTGAGCTTTGAGCCCTCTGGCAAAGACGCACAGCCCGCAAGTAGAACCAGCAGACCGATCACAAGAACAGGTCCGTATCGAACGGTCACCGAAAGCGTGCTCATGGACGGAAGCGGAAGAAATTCGGCGGCCAGGAGCACCAGATCCGCACCGCATCTAATGCACACCCATGCAAGCACAAGACGGTCATAAGAAGGTCAACAAAAAGCTCACGGTGAAGGATCCATTTCTGTTTCGATGCTGGTCTGCCCGAATTGGTCACCGAAACAGTCGCGAATGGTCCAGCCAATCAATGTTCAAACGCCTTTTCCATTGTCGGGCGGTCTGAAATTGCAACCTTTTCAAGGATGCGGCGAAACTGGGAGCAGATAACTCGCGGATCATAGCGGGCAAGGCCAAGCTTTGCATTCTTGACCAGGTCCTGCGCCAGGACTGGATTGTCCAGCAATAACTGGATGGCCTTAGCGATCACCGTGTGATCCGGATCAACCAG
>JANXGZ010000108.1 GCA_024958995.1 Methylococcales bacterium
CGTTACGAAGATATCGTGGACGGCGAAACGTTACGTATGGAAAAGGATGCCGGGGGAAGCATGCGACGTATGATCACAGACCACAAAGGCGAACTGCATCCTCAGATTATTCTGGAAGATGCCGACGGTAAACCTCAGGATGTGTATTACCTGCCCGAGGGTGCCCTCATTGAAGTGAAGGAAGGTGACAAGGTTAAAGCAGGTACCGTGATTGCGAAAACCCCGCGTGAAGCATCCGGGGTGAGTGATATTACCGGGGGCTTGCCTCGAGTAACCGAGATCTTTGAAGCGAGAAAGCCGAAAGATCCGGCCGTGATTGCCGAGATCGATGGTGTGGTCGAAATCACCGGTGAAAAGAAACGTGGTAAACGCCAGATCATGATTCGCAATGAAGAGAGTGAAATGGAACATGAACATCTGGTTCCGCCTGGAAAACGATTCCTCGTGCACTCGGGCGATGCCGTCCTTGCCGGAAAAGAACTTGTTGACGGCCCTCTGGAACCCCATGACATTTTACGGGTTTCCGGGGAAGAGGAAGTCCAACGATATCTGACTCGGGAAATTCAACAGGTTTACCGCAGTCAGCGAGTTGAGATTAATGACAAGCATATTGAGATCATCATCGCACGAATGTTGCGTAAAGTGAAAATCGAATCGGCTGGCGATACGAAACTGCTGACGGGGATGATCATCGATAAAATTGAGCTTCGTCAGGCCAACGTCAACCTGACAAAGTGCCTGAAAATCAAGGACGCCGGAGGAACCAATTTTCAGGTTGGTGAAGTGGTACCTAAGTCCGCATTGGAGATTGCCAATGAAACCGTTGAGGCAGAAGGGGGTGCACCGGCCAAAGGTTCCAAGCCTAAACCAGCCACATCCGAACCTCAATTGCTTGGGATCACCAAGGCCTCGGTACAAAGCTCCAGTTTCATCTCGGCTGCTAGTTTCCAGGAAACCACGAAAGTGCTGACCGAAGCTGCATTGTCCGGCAAAGTGGACCGCCTTGTAGGGCTCAAAGAAAACGTGATCCTCGGTCACTTGATACCAGCCGGAACGGGATTCCGTAAATTCCAGGATGGTGAAGTACGGTATCAACCCGAGGCCTTACAGGCCATTGCGGCCGAGGACGACATGGCGCTGGTTTCCCAGTTCCCGTTGTTACAAGAGGGTGAACAACCTGCGGCCGCGCCCGCGGAGCCGACCGAAACGGTGGATCCCGCTCCTTCACTGGATACCTTGCTCGGGAATTCAGACGAAACGGAATAAACCAACCCCTCCCTGCTTGGCGACCTGACTTATGAACAGATGGACACGTATCCGATCATGGTCCGAGGCGCCATCAGCATGGTGTGAATACATAAATAGGACCGGAATGAGACGAGAAGAAACCATCGTCAGGGAGTTTTTCAAAAAGCTCCAATGGCGATTGACAATCAGCCACAAACGTGTAGGCTGAGTAGTTCCCCAATGGGTTCTGGTGTAACTCAGTTACTCGAAGAATCATGGGATTACCCAGTAAAAACTAACCTTTATAAAACTAAAACGGCTTCTGGATTTTTTACATGCCAACGATCAATCAATTGGTTCGCAAGCGTCGCAAGAAAAAACGCAAGCAATCAAAAGCACCTGTTCTGGAACGATGTCCTCAAAAACAGGGTGTCTGTTTGCAAGTACGGACGATGACACCGAAGAAGCCTAATTCGGCACTTAGAAAGATCACCCGTGTCCGTCTTTCCAACGGCAAGGAAGTCACGGTATACATTCCTGGTGAGGGGCATAACCTGCAAGAACACTCGATCGTCCTGATTCGGGGTGGCCGGGTTCGCGACCTGCCGGGTGGACGGTATCAGGTCATTCGAGGGGCTCTGGACACGCTCGGCGTGGACGGACGTAGGCAATCACGTAGTCGTTACGGCGCAAAGAAACCCTAAAGCACCAATTATCTATTTAGAACAACAGACAAACGGAACCAACCACGATGGGTAGAATTACCGCCAGCCGAAAACAATTGAAACCGGATCCACGGTTCGATTCACTACTCGCAAGTAAGTTCATCAACTGCTTGATGCAGGATGGCAAGAAAACCATCGCACAAAACATTTTCTACAGTGCCTTAGACGAAATCCAGACCCGGCTACCCGATGTGGAGCCTTTAGAGGTTTTCACGACCGCCGTCGAGAACGTCAAACCTCATATTGAAGTGCGCTCCAAGCGTGTTGGGGGAGCCGCGTATCAGGTCCCGATGCAGGTCAACAAAAATCGACAGCAGTCGCTAGCACTTCGTTGGATCCTGATCGCCTTGCGGGAAAAGAAAGGGCGTCCCACTCATTTGAAATTAGCGGATGAGTTGATCGCAGCGTACAACAAGGAAGGC
>JANXGZ010000019.1 GCA_024958995.1 Methylococcales bacterium
CGTCGCAAGTTCGTTCTCTCGCAGCAGGTACGCGGGGTTCTCAGGTCCACTGGCCGGATCCTTGTCCGCTACAAAGGTCTGGAAATACAGCAAACCTCCAGGACGTAGTACGGCAGCCAGGGAACGATTTAGGTTCCTGTCAAGGAAGCGGCTCACAACCACCACATCAAAGGAGGATTGAGGCGGTGGTTTCTTTTCGAGATCACGCACTTCGCAGACGAGATCAAGTTGATCAGTTGCCACGACCTGGCTTAATCGCTCAATAGCCACGGCCGATAAGTCCCAGGCCGTGGTACTCAATCCCCGTTCAGCCAGAAAAAGGGCATTTCCTCCCATGCCGCACGCGAGGTCCAAAGCCCTACCTTGCCCGGGCAGTAGGTAATCGTATTGCCTCAAAACCAGGGCTGGTTCCGGACGCACATTTCCGAACGCCTTGCGGTAAATGCCATCCCATTTTTCCTGTAACGGATGCATCAATCACCACTCTGGCCGAGAATCACTTTCTCTCCTTGAAGCGAATACCAAGGGAATGCAGTTTCCTGTACAGGTGAGTCCGCTCCATCCCGATCGAGTTCGACAACTTGGTAACACTTCTTCCATTCCGCTCCAGATGAAATTCCAGGTAAGCCTTTTCGAACATTTCCCGCGCTTCCTTGAGTGGCAGGTCATAAAATTCGGGGTGCCCCGTAGCCTGTCCAGTGGAATTGTACCCAAGCGCCGTTTGCACCTCTTCGCCCTCGATCAGCTCACCGGTTCCCAGAATCAGGAGACGCTGTACGAGATTCCTCAATTCCCGCACGTTACCGTGCCAAACATGGTTTCGAAGAAAATTCTGGGCCGGCACTGTAAAACGCCGGAACAAAAGTTTTTCCTTGGTTACAAAGAAATCAACGTAGAAAGCCAGCAGGTCGGGTATGTCCTCGCTATGTTCTCTCAAGGGAGGGATTTTAAGAGATACCACATTGAGCAAGTAATAGAGGTCCCGTCGGAAACGCCCACCATTGATTTCATCTTCCAGCGACCTTCTGGTGGAAGCGATGATTCGCACGTCGACATTGACCTGCTGGCTTCCTCCGACTCGCAGAAAAGATTGTGACTCCAGCGCGCTGACCAGACGAAGCTGGGTTTCATCATCCAGATCGCCCACCTCACCGAGGTACAGCGTTCCCGCATGGGCCTGTTCCAGAAGCCCGTAATGGATTTTCCCGGCTTCCTCCTTGCCGAAAAATTCCACTGCGGAGTATTCTGGGGCAATCGTACCGACCGCGACATCAATGAATGGACCGTCCTTGCGAAGACTGTTGGCGTGAAGATAGTGTGCGAAGGTTTCCTTGCCACAGCCTGACTCACCGATCAGGAGTACCCGGGTATCATGCTGCGCCAGTTTCTTAACCTGTTCCTTGATGCGTTCGATCGCAGCACTTTTGCCGATTGGCTCTACGTACTGGTGATCGTTATGTTTCAACCCCAGGTATTCTTGCTGCAAACGGCTGGTTTCCAGTGCCCGTTCGACGGTCAGCAGCAACCGGGATAGGGACAGCGGTTTTTCCAGGAAATCGTAGGCGCCCAGACGAGTCGCCTCAACGGCAGTTTCCACCGTACCGTGCCCGGACATCATAATGACCGGAGAAGGGTCACTGCCGGATTTCAACCACTCTTTGAGTACGCTGATTCCGTCACTGTCAGGCATCCAAATGTCCAGCAGGATCAGATCCGGCTTCCTGGTCTGCCAGACTTTCCTGGCCACCTCGGCATTTTCCGCAACCGATACTTCGTAACTCTCGTCCTCGAGAATATCCCGCACCAGTTCCCTGATTTCCGGTTCATCATCAACCACCAAGATATGAGGTTTAGCCACTTGCATTCTCCTGATCCTAAATATTCGCCGTATCCACTACCGGCAAAACCGGCAATCTGACTACAAAGGCCGCTCCCACCCCGTAATCGAGATCAACGGTGATAATTCCCCCGTGCTCTTCTATGATCTTTTTCACAATGGCCAGTCCAAGGCCAGTTCCTTTCGTCTTATCGGTAACGTAAGGATCAAACACCCGATCGACCCGGTCCACGGGAATACCTGGCCCATTGTCTTCAACCCGTAGTTCGATGCCAACCGAACCCGGCTCTACCCGCTGGCTGGTCGAAACAACGATCTTGGCATCCGGTGTTGATACCATCGCCTCGGTCGCGTTCTTGAAAAGATTATGTAGGACCTGACGCATCCTTACCGGATCTGCTTCAACCTGCGACATTCCCTGTTCCAGACGCGATTCTACAAGAATTGACGATTGAAACGAATAAAGAAGGAGGACTTCCTCGATCAGATTGTTCAGATCCAACAGCACGGTTTTCTGACGTGATGGACGAGCATAATCGGAAAACGCATTGACCATGCTTTTCATCGCCTCGACCTGCTGCACGATAGTGTTGGTCGCCCGCTCCAGAATTGCCGAATCGTCGGAATTCAGTCTTTCTCTGAGCTTGCGCTGGAGGCGTTCCGCTGATAACTGGATGGGGGTGAGCGGATTCTTGATTTCGTGGGCAAGTCGCTGTGCAACTTCGCCCCAGGCCGCGTTTCTTTCCGCCTTGATCAGGTCCGTCATGTCATCGAAAACCATCACCGAACCATCAACCTTGCCGGTTGGCCCATAAAGCGGCGTGCCCCGGCAAAGCAGTTCCTGACGCCCCTTTCGCCCCAGAATAGTCACTTCCGCCTGCCAAACCGGCTGTGAACTTTCTAGCTTCTGCTGAACCACCAAAACGAAATCCGTGACCCTCGGGTACTTAGGGATCAGGGTCTTCAGTCTCTTACCAGTAACCTGCTCCAGTTCCATATCAAGAATCTTTTCAGCGGCCTGATTCGCAGTTCGCAGGCGAAACCGGGTATCAAAACTCAGTACTCCGGATGTTAGGCTTCCAAGGATAGTCTCAAGATAGGCATGCTGGGTTTCAACTTCTAGGCGGGAACGACCTGCCTCATCTCGGGTTTCTGCCAACCGGTCCGTCATTTCGTTGAACGATTCGGCCAAGAACCCCCATTCGTCATGGCTCAAGACTGGCAGACGCTTGTCGTAATCGCCTTCTGTCACTGCAAGGGTCCCAACAGCCAGGTTCTTTACGGGTGCCACAAGGTTTCTGATGCTGACGAAAGCGATCCAGATCGCGGCAAGGAGACTCAGCAAAAGAACCAGTGACAAGGTCAGGGAAAAACTGGTCTTCAGCGAAGACCGAAGGTAGTTCATTTCCTTGTAGCGACCATGGGCGGACTCTACCGTGCGGGTCAGAATGCGAATCCTGACGGGAAGCGGATAGATAGCCTGTAGGTACCGCGGTTCAAGGCCACGGACGCTTACAACGGTCCGCACCTGTAGTTCTTCGTCGCCGACCGGTTCAAGACCAACGTAATTTTGTCCGCTGCTCAAATGCATCAAGCTGCCGCCTTCAGGCAAACTGGGAACAATTGTTTCGGCCAGGCGACTGTTATAGGCGATAATCCGCCCGCTTTTCGAAATCAAAACCAGTTCCATCGCCTTGGTATCTTCCTGTAAATCCCCAAGCCGAACCGCAGCCATTGAATCGGGAGTATCACCAATCTGGTGGGCCATACGGATCGTTTCCTTCAGTAAACCGGCCATCCGCTGGTCAAGTGCGGCCTGGCTGAGTTCCAGCGCATCCTCCATGGCCCTATCGATCTCGACATCGAACCAACTGTCTATACTCTGTTCGATAAACTGCATCGAATAATAGAAAACAATCGACGCGGGTGCCATCGAAAGGAATATGAAAATAACGACCATGCGGAGGGTCACTTGCGCACCCGCCTTTCTTTTCCTAACCTGACCAACCAGTGCAGCAATATTTGCAGCCACCAGCGCCAACAGCAGAACGGAACCCAGAATGTTGATGATGAACAGCCAGGAATACATCTCGCCGAGGCCCGTTGCATCCTGGGTTGCTGATGTCATCAGGTGCAGCGATACCAAGATGAGGACGAAGACAACGCCCCCGACTGAAATGCTTATTGGCGGTTTGATAGGTCCAGAGACCATTTATACCATCCACTGCTGATATGCCACTGAGGAATCAGATAGGCAATGGAACGTAACGGTAATGGAAGTGCCTCGATATCCAGGAACACTTTCACTTTTGCGTAATAGGCAGCATCGAGGTCGACGTCTTCGATGTCCAGAGCAATGAATCCCCGAATTTTCCCAATGGCATCAAGGGCAGAGTGAAGGTCCGTGAAATACTGGTGGCGCCCTAGGTCGTGATCGTAGACCCGATAACTCTTGCGCAGAGACTGATAAGTCACCCTGTAGACGATTTTTTTGGTGAAGACTTTCTGGTTCCACATCACCTTTCGGTAACGATCGA
>JANXGZ010000080.1 GCA_024958995.1 Methylococcales bacterium
GCTAGAAAGCTCTGATTCACGAGACTGGACCTCATGCGACTCAGAACACCTTCATTCGCTTCCGGAAATTTTTCATAAAGATATTCGGCAATCACAAACCCTAAAACCGAATCCCCCAGAAACTCCAGCCTTTCATTGTTGTTCGAAGCCGCACTGCGATGTGTCAGAGCGAGCTCCATCAATGCCTGGTCATCAAATTTCAGACCGAGCTTTCTATCGAGCTCTTGCGGATTTTGAATCATATTGCCTCTGTACGGAAACCTTCGCTGAAACAAATCACAACATCGATATTCCCGATGATAGGTTCGCTTACTTGATTATCGACAGTTACAGAAATCTTAAATCGTGCATCCAATATCGAAAAATATTCGCCACTAACGGAATTCACCCTATTGATACCAGGGCATTCTGCACAAGACGAGGGATTTCATCCTTAGCTAAGACGACCTGACCCAGCGCCCCCTCTATCCAGTTCATCGCGCCGATCTGTAACCCCAACAGTACAAAGAGCGGGGCATCACCGTTCTGATCGGCAGAATAGTGGAGCATTCCGATGCTCCGCGAAAATAGGCAACTTACTCTTGAGAATAGATCATTTAATCGTTGTGCCCAGCCGGTTAAAGCCAATACCCGCATTCTCCCAGTCCCAGTTCATCCAGACAAAAAACGCCTTCCCGGCCAGATTCGCTTCGGGAACGGTACCCCAGTACCGGCTATCGTTACTATTATCACGATTGTCTCCCATGACGAAATAATGCCCTTCAGGAACTTCGAAATCGCCTTCCGCACCCACTCGCCCGCGCATGATTAATACACTGTGCTCAACGCCGGTAAGGTCCTCTGCCATATGCTGGGCACCAGTCATGCTCCTGCCCTGGCCAATGCCGCTATAACGCCCTAAAGACGTCAGTTTAATCCGATTGCCGTTCACGTAAACCTGTTTTCCATAATACGCAATCCGGTCGCCGGGTAACCCTATAATTCTCTTAATGTAATCGAGTTTCGGATTCCTGGGATACCTAAAAACCACGATATCACCACGTTCGGGTTCTCCGACATCTAGAATCTTGGTATTTAAAACCGGCAAACGAACCCCGTAGGTGAACTTATTGACCAAGATAAAATCACCGATCAGTAAGGTTGGCATCATTGAACCGGACGGAATCCTGAAGGGCTCAACCAGGAAGGATCTCAGAATCAAGACGATGAGCACGATCGGAAAGAATGAGCGGGCAATTTCAACAGCCACCGGTTCCTGTTGGCCCGCGGCCAATCCATCGGAAAACTTGGTATAGCAGGCGTAACCGCCCCAGACAAAGCCCATCAGCAGGGACGCGGCCACCAGAAAGAACGAAAAGTCATAATCCATGAATCTGATCCGGTTTAAATGCTGTTTGACAAAGGGTGGGCCCGATTTCCATTTCTGAAAGAAATCCGCTGAGACGTATCCGGTCCAGCCCTCCTCGCAAGCAGGGAAACTCAAATGTAATAAAAAGGTACCGCCAAAAATTGTGAAGTAACACACATCACAACAACCGAAATCACGCGCAATAGGACGATTTAATCATTCTTGTTGATCCGAAGAACCGCGAGGAAAGCATCCTGTGGTATTTCAATACTACCCACCTGCTTCATCCGTTTCTTACCTGCTTTCTGCTTTTCAAGCAGTTTTTTCTTACGGGTGATATCGCCACCGTAACACTTTGCCGTCACGTTTTTCCTGAGAGCCTTGACAGTCGAACGAGCGATAATTTTTGACCCGATCGCGGCCTGGATTGCCACTTCGTACATCTGACGGGGAATTAATTCCTTCATCTTTTCCACCAGTTCCCGACCGCGACGATGACTTGATGCCTTGTGGATGATGAGGGAAAGCGCGTCAACCCGGTCGCCGTTAATCAGCAGGTCCAGCTTGACCAGGTCGGCCGACTGGAATCGCATCAGTTTGTAGTCAAATGAAGCAAAACCGCGGCTGACGGATTTCAGGCGATCAAAGAAATCCATAACCACCTCGCTCAGAGGCAACTGGTAAATCAGTGAAACCTGGGCACCCGTGTAGTGCATATTGACCTGCACCCCCCGCTTTTCAACGCAAAGACCAATCACCCCCCCAAGGTAATCCTGCGGCACAAGGATACTGGCTTCAATAATGGGTTCGCGGATTTCATGGATTTCGCCCATACCGGGAAGCTTTGACGGGTTGTCTACCTCGATCAATTCACCATTGTTTTTCAGAACCTCGAAGACCACGGTTGGCGCTGTGGTTATCAGATTCAAGTCATATTCACGCTCCAGGCGCTCTTGGATGATTTCCATGTGCAGCATGCCAAGGAAACCGCATCGGAATCCAAGGCCCAACGCCTGGGACGTTTCCGGTTCATAGTGCAAAGCCGCATCATTGAGTCGCAACTTGCTCAGGGACTCACGAAGATCCTCGTAATCGTCCGAAACAACCGGATAAAGGCCGGCAAAAACCTTCGGCTGTATAGTCTGGAACCCCGGTAATGGCTGATCGACCGGATCATCCGTCAGCGAGATGGTATCGCCAACGGGAGCGCCAAAGATATCCTTGATACCGGCCACAACATAGCCAACCTCGCCGGTGTTGAGGGACTCCTTCTCCTCGCGTTTTGGTGTAAAGATACCAACCTTTTCGACGAGGAATGAACGGCCAGTGGAAAGAATGGTAATCCGCTGTTTCCGTTTCAGACATCCGTCAACCACTCGTACTAGGGAAACTACCCCGAGGTAACTGTCAAACCACGAATCAATGATCAGGGCCTTGAATGATTTATTCGAGTCTCCTGCTGGCGGCGGAATTCTGTGAACCAATTGCTCAAGAAGCAACTCCACGGCCTGCCCCGTCTTGGCACTGATTTCAGGCGCGTCGTCCGCCGAAATACCAATGATGTCCTCAATTTCTGCCCTCACACGGTCAGGTTCCGCTGTCGGTAGGTCGATCTTGTTCAGAACCGGGAGCACCTCCAGCCCCTGATCGATCGCGGTATAGCAGTTGGCGACACTTTGTGCTTCAACCCCCTGAGCGACATCCACGACCAGTAGCGCACCCTCGCAGGCTGCAAGCGAACGCGAAACCTCATAGGAAAAATCGACGTGGCCCGGGGTATCAATGAAATTCAGCTGATAGACCTCCCCCCCCACGGCCTTGTATTCAAGGCTAACGCTCTGGGCCTTGATGGTGATTCCACGTTCACGTTCAATGTCCATTGAATCGAGAACCTGGGCGGCCATCTCGCGTTCGGTCAAGCCACCGCACAACTGGATAAAACGGTCGGCTAGGGTCGATTTCCCATGGTCAATATGGGCAATAATCGAGAAATTCCGAATATTCTCTTGTCGAACCACTGTCAATCGTCCAATTTGATGGCCAGAAAAACCGGACTTCCCCGACGCTGAACCAGTACGGCAATGGATTTGCCCGATGGAAGCGACTCCACAACTCTGGAGAAGTCGCTCACGTTGCTGATGTCCTCGTTCTGCACGCGCAGGATGACATCGCCTCTTTGGATCCCGGCTACCATCGCTGGCCCCTGATTAACCGAGAGAACAAGTATCCCCGAAACTGAATTTGGCTGCCGACCGGCTTCTTCATTGGTCGCCGCCGTAACCTTGATTCCCAGAAGCTTGATCAATACCGCACTCGTCTTATCCGGTTTCGCCTGATGTTCGGCTTCAGCTGAAAGCTTACCGATCCTTACGGTCAGGAGCGCTTGTCGTTTCTTCCGGATCACCGCAACTCGTACGCTTTCACCAATCGGGGTCATCCCGACCAAGGGCGGCAAACCGGTTGAAGTTTCCACCTTGTGGTCGTTGAATTTCACGATGACATCCCCGACCCGAAAACCGGCTGCCTCGGCAGGGCTATCCGGCAGAACCCGAGCAACCAGAGCCCCATGGGGACGTCTCATGCCAAATGATTCCGCCAGTTCACTGGTAACGTCCTGCACTTGGACCCCAAGCCATCCTCGAGTTACTTCACCCTGCGCCCTAAGTTGCTTGACGACATTCATGGCAATGCTCATCGGAATCGCGAACGACAAGCCCATGAATCCCCCTGTTCGACTGTAGATCTGGGAATTAATCCCGACCACTTCACCGTTCAGGTTAAACAGGGGGCCGCCGGAGTTGCCCGGATTGATGGCAACATCGGTCTGTATAAAAGAAACATAAGGATCCCCCGGCAGGCTTCTGCCCTTTGCACTAACAATGCCGGCCGTCACCGAGTGATCGAAACCGAAAGGAGAACCAATAGCGAGGACCCATTCACCAACTTCCAGATCCTTCTCCGATCCGATCTTTGCAACCGGCAGGTTATCAGCCTCGATCTTGAGCAGTGCAATATCACTGCGTTCATCTGCACCAATCAGCTTTGCTTCCAGTTCGCGCCGATCCTGCAGCCGAACGATGATCTCACCGGCGTTCATCACAACGTGATAGTTAGTCAGAACATAACCGTCTTCGGAGATGATGAATCCGGAGCCCAGCGACCCTTCCTGTCGTGGCTGCGGCTGTAGCCCCTGACTGCCCCCTTCACCAAAGAAATGGCGCCGGAAATCGTCGAAAGGAGCCCCCTCCGGAATCCGCATGCCGTCCGGCAGTTTGTGTTCGAGTTGCTGCTGTTTCTGCGTGGTACTGATATTGACAACCGTCGGCCCGTGTTTTCTTGCCAGTTCTGTAAATTCTGGAAGTCCCGCCTGCACCGGATAGGACAAGAGCCATAAAAGACTCAAATACCATGGAACAACGTATTTGGGGTACAACATGAAAACTCCTCCCGGAAGAATCGGGACCGCATTGAATGTATGAGCTAAAGAAATGGAATCAACCAGGCAGGGTAACGGTTTCCTTGCATCCAGGTCAAACTCTTCTGGGAAACCACAACATCAAGGAAGATTAAAAGGATGGAGCCTGGGGCACCGTACTCCAGAAATCAGACGTGACAACGAAGCTCATTGCCGATTTGAAACACTGAGATAACCAACACCATCACCGATTGCCTGTACGGTCTTTTCCGGAACAGCCCCTAGAACGGTAACCTGGTAACCGTCAAGCAAACGGCTGTAGCTATGGATAGCACCCCAGTGTTGCTGATAATCAGCAACACTATCACTGCCCTTCTTCTCCACATACACAGAAACCGATGAGAAGCCATCACTGAACAGAATGTGCTCGACAATCTGCTTGTCTGTCGGCATGATGCTGCCGCGGTAGAACACCTGCACAAACCCTGCCGGAACGTCGTCAAAAGACCAGGCCTGATTCACGTGCACAATCGGTTTCCGGTCACGCACGTCCCAACCGGATATCTCCATGTTGGATGAAGGCCACAACATCTTATCAGGAAGTTGTCTAAGGACTTCAAAATCCGTAAACATCATCTGCTCAACTAGTACTCCCTTGTCATCGACCAGTTCGAACCTCAGAGGCAACCGGGTCTCTTGATCGATCCAGATCTTGCGGCCGTAGCGAAATGTGTCCCTGGCCCTCAGTTCGATCACCTGGGTCAGTTTCTGAGCCACGTGATCAGTTCCTACCAGTCGGACGTTGTAGAACTGCTCGTAACTCTCGAACCCTTCAGGGACCTGGAGCAGGAAAGAACGATGGGCCGGTTGCCGACTAACATAAACCATGCGCTCATCCGGCAAATAGCAGGTCACGTCCTTGCCTAGACGGATGACCTCCCGCATTGGTGAATTCAGTGCTACAACCCGTTCTCTTTCGACCCCGTCCTTGAATGCATGGAACACTCGCATAGCTCCCATCTTTTGGTCGCGCAGAAAAACGACCGTTCCATGGTAGTTGTTTATCCGAACCGCTTCGGACATTTCATTGAGTATCTGGCGCATGGAAGCCGCAGACTCTGGGCCGGCTAAAACACCAGGAGCAAGCATCACTCCCGCGAGTAACCAACTTAATCTGTAACGAAAATAGGACAGGAGTCCACTCATTTGATCGCCGGTTTCATGCCCGAACGCATTGTATAAACGAGATCAACTGCCTTAACGATTCGAGGAATAACTGACTACCCGGGCATACGGCACGAACCCCTGAGTGACCCCAGAACGACTACTGCCATTGTGCATGATGAGATAATCATTGAGCCGCCTGGGAACATGGGAAGTAGTTGCCAACCTTTGCGTTTGCCTACCGTCGGCCACGGATCCATTTTTCTGCACGGCCGCAATCATGGGCAAACCCGGATCCGGGCTAGAATTGAGGGATGATGAAACGCTCCACCAAAAAACAATGCCCATCACCGCTAGCGAAGCAGCCAACGCAAAGGCGAACGACGGTTTTCGCAACCATGTTCTAGAGGCTGATCGGTCGGAAAACTCAACGACCGGTTCATGATCCAAAGCGCTACAGACGCGATCGAAAAAATCCATGTCAGGTGAGTGTCCGGGCTCTCGTTTGAAAACGCTACTGACACAATTATAACGCAACCATTTTCGGCGCAGATCCCTATCGTCTTTGATCTGGTCCAGGACTCTCACGGCTTCCTTCGGATCCAGTTCACCGTCGAGAAGCATTGACATCTTTAATTCCAGTTCATCTTGCATATAACCAACCCCGTCAATCCAATAATGGCGCAATCTTTTTGTCAATTGCCTCACGTGCTCTGAAAATTCTCGAACGTACCGTCCCTACAGGGCAGTCCATAGTTCTGGCAATCGCCTCGTAACTCATGCCTTCAAACTCACGCAGGCTGATGGCTATCCTGAGTTCATCCGGCAAATCGTCAATCGCGCCTGCCACAGTTTCGGCAATTTCATCCCTGAGCAGAATGTGCTCTGGCGACGCGTGGTCTTTTAGACGCCCTGCGTGTTCAAAATGTTCCGCATCCTGAATATCAATCCCATTTTCCAGGGCACGACGGCTCCGAGCTACCAGGTAATTCTTCGCTGTATTGATGGCAATCCGGTAAAGCCACGTATAGAATTCACTGTCTCCCCGAAACTTTGGCAATGCCCGGTACGCCTTGATAAACGATTCCTGCGCAATATCCATTACCTCTTCAGAATCCTTTATGTATCGACTAATCAACTGAACAAGCCTGTGCTGGTACCTGAGCACAAGAATATCGAATGCTTTTTTGTCACCATTCTGTACCCGCCTGACCAATTCCTGATCAACTGGCTCTTGCATCCAGCGAACCCCCTTGAATTCGACTAAGGTCGTTACTGGAATCCATTGACAATCCTGCCCGTCTGATTCTCAAGGATATCCTCGTGGCTTCGATGATAAGAACCAAAGCCGCTGGGTTACTCATGGTTGGGACCCCGATTCAACGGACTCGGAAAAACCGGCACGAAACAACTTGATCCGGACAACTCGGGTTCAAACCAACTTCATGGGTTACCATCACTAAAATTTGGAAGCGCCCACCAGCCTTTTTAGAAACACGGAGCTCTAATCCCCGCACATTATCTAGATTTAGCACCCCCCGTTCAATCCGAAAACCGGAAATAAGGATAAATAAGGCTGGATAGAAGAACTGATGAGCATATTCAGATTCGGCCATTCTGGCATAATCAGGTGCGTCTGAAAGCTGAATTCAGGGAACTTCTAGCGAATTGAATGGTAACACTCATTGAACTAAACAAAATTTTTCATGGAATCCAATGGCAGATTATCCCGTCTATGATGTCCTGATCGTCGGCAGCGGTGCGGCCGGCCTAAGCCTAGCGCTGCGTCTTGCCCAGCAAAGTGCGGTCCGCATTGGCGTGTTATCAAAATTCTCCCTGAAAGAATGCAACTCGTACTACGCTCAGGGGGGGATTTCCGCCGTGGTAGACCGAAACGATTCACTGGAAGCACATATCAGCGACACGCTCGAAGCAGGTGCCGGGTTATGCGATCCGGAGATCGTTACCCTTACCGTATCTCAAGGAAAGGAATGTATTGACTGGCTTCTGGACCAGGGGGTTCCCTTTACCCGGGAAGAACCCGAGAACGATGCAACCCCTCTTCATCTTACGAAGGAAGGCGGCCATACCCACCGTCGCGTTGTCCATGCTGCAGATCAAACCGGGAAGGCCCTCTGTAACTCCTTGGAGGAATCGGTTCTGAAAACCGACAACATCGACCTGTTTGAATACCACAGCGCCGTGGACCTCATCACCACTCATAACCTGGGTGAACGCGGACAACGGGTGGTGGGGGCCTATGTCTTTGACGCCAAGACCAATCGTGTCGGCCGAGTCGGAGCAAAGATCCTGGTGCTGGCAACGGGCGGGGCAAGCAAGGTTTACCTTTACACCAGTAACCCGGACACTGCCACAGGCGACGGAGTCGCTCTTGCATGGAGAGCCGGATGCAGGGTTGCCAACATGGAATTCATGCAGTTCCATCCAACCTGTCTGTATCACCCCGATGCCTACTCCTTCCTGATCAGCGAAACACTGCGAGGTGAAGGCGGGAAACTCGTGCTACCCGATGGATCGCCTTTCATGCATCGTTTCGATCACAGAGCGGAACTGGCTCCCAGGGATATCGTCGCACGTGCAATCGACTACGAAATCAAGAAACGCGGCATTGACTGCGTTTACCTCGACATCAGCCACAAGCCCGCCGACTTTATCCGAAGTCATTTCCCCAACATCCATTTACGCTGCCTAGAGCTGAACATTGACATCACCCGGGAGCCGATTCCGGTAGTCCCTGCAGCACACTACATTTGCGGCGGTGTTATGACCGACCGCGACGCCAGAACTGACCTCGCGGGCTTGTACGCAATCGGTGAAGTCGCGTGCACCGGTCTCCATGGAGCCAACCGCATGGCCAGCAATTCCCTTCTAGAATGCCTGGTATTCGCGAAGCAGGCGGCGAGTGATATCCTCGAAGAACTGCCCAATCTTTCTGCGCCCTCTGAACTGCCGGCCTGGGACGAATCACAGGTCAGCAACTCGGACGAGGAAGTCGTGGTCGCACACAACTGGGACGAACTCCGACGCTTCATGTGGGATTATGTCGGAATCGTCCGAACCGACAAACGCCTTCAGCGGGCACGGCACCGAGTCAACCTGCTGAAAAGCGAAATCACCGAGTACTATGGCAATTTCAAGGTGACCAGTGACTTGCTGGAACTGAGAAACCTGGTCATCGTTGCCGAACTGATCGTCCGCTCAGCTACCCTGAGGAAGGAAAGCCGGGGACTGCATCACACTCTGGATTACCCTGTCAGCCAGCCCGGCAGCCCGACAAAACCAACCATCCTGACGCCAGAAGCGGGCTAAACGGAAAACTCTTTTTCTCTTTTATCCCAGCTCATGCAGAAAACCGATGATTGGTCTTATGGCCCTACGCCGGGCTTTTCAGAACTTGCATGTGTTCGATCATCAGTTGCACTCGCCGGACATTACGGAACTCATTTACGTCGAGCCGGTAAGCCAGCCTGATTCGGTCTAGCTCAAGCCAGGCCTCCGGGCATTCGACAAAAAACGCGATGCCGTCAAAAACCTGGTCTTTCCCCGGCAAGCAAAGGCTGAATTTCACATGCTGGTTCTTCAGTACCCGGCTTTCCAGAACCTCGAAGTCCCCCTGAAAAACCGGCTCTGGAAACCCGTGTCCCCAGGGCGCAACCCGCTGTAACAATTCGGCAAAATCCAGTGTCATTTCCGACACCTCCAAGCCACCGTCGGTATAGATAACCGGTTCCCCATCCAATCCCTTAGAACGGGCTGCAACCATGGTCGAAAACAGTTGGGAAAACTCGCAGAAATCCTCCATCTTCAGAGACAAACCGGCGGCCATGGCATGTCCGCCAAATTTGCTAAGAAGGTGCGGATGGCGGGTAGCCAGATCGCTGAGAAGATCACGAATATGAATACCGTTGATCGACCGCGCTGATCCCTTTATCCACCCATCTTCGGCCGATGCGAAGGCTATCACGGGCCGATTCAGACGTTCCTTGATCCTGGATGCCACAATCCCCACCACGCCCTGATGCCAACTTTCCTCGTAAAGACAAATGCCGGCCGCTAGTTGCGAAGGATCATCAAATTTTTCCAGACCCAGCAATGCCAGAGCCTGTTCCTTCATTCGGCTTTCGATGTCGCGACGTTCCCGATTCAGGGTATCCAGTTTCCCGGCAATTGACATTGCCGGCTGGAACTCATCACATAGCAGGCATTCGATGCCCATGGCCATATCTTCCAGCCGACCAGCAGCATTCAACCGTGGGGCAATTGAAAAACCGAGATCCGATGCAGTCAAATTCCCAACCGGCCGTCCAGCGACCTCAAGTAGGGCCCTGATGCCTGGGTGCCCTAGTCCCTTGCGAATTCTCAGCAGGCCCTGGTGAACAAGGATCCGATTGGTATGATCCAGTTCGACTACATCGGCCACGGTTCCCAGGGCAACAAAATCAAGCAGACTAGCAAGATTCGGCTCTGCTATGCCCCGTTCATCAAACCATCCGGACTCCCGCAAGTGTATACGCAGCGCGCTCAGAACGTAGAAAACTACCCCGACTCCCGCCAGGCATTTACTGGGGAATGGATCGTTCGGCAAGTTCGGATTGACGATGACATCTGCTTCGGGCAATTCGCTACCGGGCAAATGATGATCGGTGATTAGGACTTCAATCCCCTGATCCCGGGCGCATCGAACTCCTTCGATGCTGGAAATCCCGTTATCGACAGTCAGTATGATATTGGGGTTATGGCGACCGGCAACCTCGACAATTTCCGGTGTCAGTCCATATCCGAATTTGAAACGATCAGGGACGGTGAACAGCACGTTCATTGCCCCAAGCATCTCCAGGCCACGTTTTGCAACAACGCAACCCGTTGCACCATCCGCATCGAAATCGGCCACAATCAGGATCCGTTCGTTCCGACGCAGCGCAGCGGCCAAACGCGACACCATGGGAACCATCCCGCCGAGAAGTTCGGGATGAGGCAACCGACCCAGCCGGTGATCCAGGTCATTTTCCGTTCGAATATTGCGCCCAAGCCAAACGCGTTTCAGAACCGGGTGGCAGTCTCGGGAGAAACCGGCCATCTGTTCATCAACCTGCCGCTGAACAATCCGTTTCTGCATCATTCGCCGCTAAGAGGGCCGAGTACGGATTCGATAACGGTTTCGCACTAAACTCCGAATCTACAAGCGATCAAGAATTGCGCGCTTTACGGCATCCAGCTCGGGTTCAATGGTAACTGGCTGAATATGACACTGCTTAATCGCGGTATCAGGATCCTTCAAACCATTACCGGTTAATGTGCAGACGATGGATGACTCTTCCGGGATCTTGCCCGACTCGATGTCGTGCAACGCACCGGCTAGCGAAGCGGCCGAAGCAGGTTCGCAGAACACACCCTCGTTCTCAGCGAGCATTTTTTGAACCCGCAGGATTTCGTCATCTTCAACCTTGTCAAACCAACCGCCGGACTCCTTCTGCGCCAGCCAGGCCAAGTCCCACGATTGAGGATGGCCGATGCGAATCGCAGTCGCCACTGTTTCGGGATGGTCAACCATTCCGCCGATGACAAAAGGAGCGGATCCGGCTGCCTGGTACCCCACCATTATCGGGCAGGAGGAGGTTACCGAAGGATGTCCTTGGCTTTCGGACGCGTATTCCGAATAGCCTTTCCAGTACGCGGTGATGTTCCCTGCATTGCCAACGGGCAGACAATGAAAATCGGGCGCACCACCCAGTTGATCGACAATTTCGAATGCCGCAGTCTTCTGCCCCTCGATCCGGTAAGGGTTGATGGAATTGACGATGGTGACCGGTGCTTTACCCGCAACTTCCTTTACTAGGCGCATCCCATCGTCGAAATTTCCCCTAATCTGAATAACCACCGCGCCGTACATCAACGTCTGGGCTAGTTTCCCCAGCGCAATCTTGCCCTCTGGTATCAGAACGAATGCAGTGATCCCTGCACGGGCAGCATAAGCTGCTGCCGCTGCAGAGGTATTGCCGGTCGATGCACAGATGATCGCCTCGCTGCCTTCTTCAACCGCCTTAGTTACGGCCAAAGTCATGCCGCGATCCTTGAACGACCCGGTTGGATTGAGGCCTTCGTACTTGACATACAACTCGATGTCTTTGCCAACTAATCTGGGTATGTTTCGCAGTTTGATAAGCGGCGTACCACCTTCTCCGAGAGAAACGGGTTTCATGGCTTCGGAAACCGGCAAACGACTCGCGTAGTGGTCGATAATCCCGCTAAATGAATTATTAGTAGACATTATTTTCCTGAAATCTGAAAAAGCTGGGCCTGAATGACCCTGTTGTTCCGGATAACATCAACCCAGCGTTTCCATCCGGATGCGATGTACGGAACCAAAGACCGTATCTAGTGCCTCGATTGCCTGAATTGCCTGAGACATTTCCCGCTCCTGGATCCGGTGGGTCAGCATAATTACTGGCAGATCCGGTTTGTCCGACAATGGTTCCTTCTGGATAAGGGCCTCGATACTGATCCCGCGATCCGCCAGTATTCGGGTGATGTCTGCCAGCACCCCGGGTTTGTCCGCCGCTGTGAGTCGAAGATAATAGGCCGTCTCAACGTCGTCCATCGAACAAACCGGCGTTTCCTGTAGGGCATCTGGCTGAAAAGCCAGATGCGGCACTCGATTGCCCGGATCGCTGGTCAGCGTCCTGACAACATCAACAATATCCGCAACGACTGCCGAAGCGGTTGGCTCGGCACCGGCTCCTGCCCCGTAATAGAGGGTTGGCCCAACCGCATCCCCATGAACCAGAACAGCATTTTTTGCGCCGTCAACATTGGCGATCAATCGACGTTCCGGAATCAGTGTTGGATGCACCCTGAGTTGGATTCCTGAATGATTTTTCCGAGCAATGCCTAGATGTTTGATCCGGTAACCTAGTTCTTCGGCATATGTCATGTCTTCACTGGTGATCCCTGTAATGCCCTCGGTATAAACCTTTTCGAACTGCAACGGAATGCCAAAGGCAATCGAGGCTAAAATGGTTAGTTTGTGTGCGGCATCGATCCCTTCAACATCAAAGGTCGGATCGGCCTCTGCATACCCAAGTGCCTGCGCCTCGGCGAGAACATCGGCAAAACCCCTGCCCTTGTCACGCATTTCCGTCAATATGAAGTTACCGGTTCCGTTGATAATCCCAGCGAGCCATTCCACCTGGTTGCCGCTCAACCCTTCCCGAAGGACCTTGATAATGGGGATTCCGCCAGCCACCGCAGCTTCGAAAGCAACCATGACACCCTTCTGGCTAGCCAATGGAAAGATTTCGTTTCCATGGAGAGCAATCAAGGCCTTGTTCGCCGTAACCACATGCTTTCCATTCTCGATCGCCTTAATCACAAGATCACGCGCTATCGACTCTCCACCGATCAATTCAACCACGATGGAGATCTCGGGATCCGTAACGATTTCAAACGGGTCGGAAACCAGTTCGATGCCTTCCGTCGTACAGATGCGTTCCCGCGACAAATCCCTCGCTGAAGCCTTGACAACGTGGATTTCCCGGCCCGCTCGGCGCGCGATCTCATTCGCGTTCCTTTTGAGTACATTGACGGTCCCCCCGCCGACTGTGCCCAAACCAATGACACCTACTTTCACAGGATTCAAGATAGAGCCCCCAGAGTGCAAAAATCCGCCGATTATACCTTAGTTCTAATTCCTCAGCATATTGCGGATCCCTCTCAAGGCCTGCCGGGTACGGTGTTCATTTTCGATTAGGCTGAAGCGGATGTGGTTATCACCGAACTGGCCGAATCCAACCCCGGGTGAAACTGCAACCTTGGCTTCCAAAAGAAGTTTCTTGGAAAATTCGAGGGAGCCCATTTCCCTGAATTGTTCCGGAATTGGTGCCCAAACGAACATGGTCGCCTTTGGCTTTTCAACCGCCCAACCGATGGACTCCAGTCCGTCACACAGAACGTCTCTACGCCTCCTGTACATATCGCATATATCCTTTACGCAGTCCTGCGGACCCTCGAGCGCAGTAATTGCAGCCACCTGGATCGGCGTAAACATCCCGTAATCCAGATAGGACTTCATTCGTGCTAGCGCAGCCACCAGTTCCGTGTTTCCGCACATGAATCCGACTCGCCATCCAGGCATGTTATAGCTCTTGGACAGGGAGAAAAACTCGACCGCGACGTCTTTCGCCCCAGGTACTTCAAGAATGGAAGGCGCCTGATAGCCATCGAACACGATGTCGGCATAGGCAAAATCATGAATCACCCAGATCTTGTGTTCACGGGCGATATCAATCACTTTCTCAAAGAAATCGATCTCGATACATTGACTAGTCGGATTTGCCGGGAAGTTAAGCAGCAACATCTTAGGCTTGGGCCACGAGATCTTGATGGCCTTGACCAGTTCCTCGCAAAAATCGACACCGGGCACCAACGGTACATGACGAATATCCGCCCCGGCAATAACCATTCCGTACGGATGAATCGGATACGCTGGATTGGGTACCAGAACTGCGTCACCAGGTCCAACCGTTGCCAGTGCAAGATGGGCCAACCCCTCCTTGGAACCGATAGTTACGATCGCTTCCGAATCGAAGTCGAGACTGACGTCGAACCGGGTCTTGTACCAGTTGCAGATTGCCTTACGCAGGCGCGGAATTCCCCTGGAAACCGAATACCGATGCGTATCACCGCGCCGGGCTGCCTCGATAAGCTTGTCGACAATATGATCCGGCGTGGGCTGATCCGGATTTCCCATTCCGACATCGATGATATCCTCGCCGCAAGCGCGGGCTTTAGCTTTCAGTTCATTGACGATATTGAACACATACGGCGGAAGCCGATTAATTCTCTGAAAATCTTCCATTCATCACTCGATTCTTGTAAATACTGCCCGAAGCAAAGGTCGCTGAACAACAAACCAGCACGAAATCGACCAAACGAACCCATTGCTACATTCTACCTTTGCCGGTTCCACGCTGCCCAGCCACCACAGTAAACGATCAGTTGAACCTTTTAGTTTAATATGGAGCAATAAGCTCCTTCAATTAAAAAAGCCCATCAGAAGAAGGGCTTTTTTAATTGAATCCGGACTGAGGATACTTAAGCCTCAAATTCGGTATCGTTCAACGCCATCCCATCTGGCTAAACAAGGGAAGCATTTTTCCTGGCCACTAGTGAAAAATCGCATTGCACGAAAAACCGTCTTTCTCAAAAATGTCACGCAACTTTCTTAGCGCATCCATCTGGATCTGCCTGATCCGTTCACGGGTCACCCCCAGTTCCTTGGCGACTTCGACCAGTGTCGCCTTGCCGTAGCCACGCAGGCCGTACCGGCGACAAGTCACTTCACGATGTTTTTCGCCAAGCCGGTCAAGCCATTTACGCAGGCTGCTCTCGATCATCCTGTGACGTACCGACTCGTTCCCTTTCCTTACCAAACGCCCGTAATACTTTTCCTCAGCGCCCGTCAGAAGCTTGGAAGAACCCAGGTCATTAAGATAGAGCCAGGTTGCATCCAGGTTCGACCCGGGCTGGCATTTCCATGACCGTTCTTCCCGTTCCTGTTCATTCCGCTTATCAAACACGGATGCCTCCAACAAGGGGGGGATGTTGGCCAATTCTTCTTCGGTCGCATCAGCAGAAATCTTAGCGGTTTCAATATTGCTCTCCGATATACTGACTCTCCTAATCTGTAAAATGGTCAACATCGTCAGGGTTTCGGTAAATGGACAAGCGGATTAACCGGTTTGCCGTTCTTGCGGATTTCAAAATGAAGGACCGGTTGCTTACCGGCTCCCAGTCCCACCTCCGCAATCTGCTGCCCCATCCTTACATCATCACCTTCGCGCACCAAGATTCGGCTGTTGCTGCCATACGCACTCAGAAAATGCACATCGTGTTTCACGAT
>JANXGZ010000006.1 GCA_024958995.1 Methylococcales bacterium
AGCGGCACGCCCTTCTGGTTCAGAAGCTTCAATATGAGTTCCCGGCTTGGAATGGGGTTTTCGTATTTCCTGGCCTCGCGTTCAGCCTCTGGATCCTGGAGTTTGAATTTGCGGGACTTTTTGTTTTGATCAGATACCATCTTCATCACTGTAGTAGTTGGAGCATCCTGATTTACAAATCGGGACAAACTCCGGATTTCGGCCATTGACGTTGACAACAGGCCATGGGCTCGGTAGAGTGCGTCGCTCGAATCGGAGCGGCGTCTTCAACCGGGTACGTTGTTCCGAGGGAATGCCGAGGTGGCGAAATTGGTAGACGCGCATGGTTCAGGTCCATGTGGGGGAAACCCTGTGGAGGTTCAAGTCCTCTCCTCGGCACCACATCCTCTTTGTCCGTGTCCGGGCGATTCATTACAGAATTTCGACGGATGCAGGAACCGACCGAGAAGCCGGGCCAGCAGGCCACTATATCAGTTTCTGTCAGCCTCAATTAACACAGCACGGCGATGCGGCACGGGTATTTCCGGCTTTCTTCCCCGGCATCACCCTTTAGACCTCAAACGGATCATTTAATACCAAGGTCTCGTTTCTCTCAGGGCCCGTCGAGATGATCTCCACTGGCACCTCGACAAGTTCCTCGATCCTTGCAAGGAAAGCCCTGGCATTCGCAGGAAGATCTTCATAGCGGGTCACCCCGGCGGTGGCCTCGATCCATCCCGGCATTTCCTCTATCACCGGCTTGCACGCTGCAAAACTCTCGGTGCTAACCGGCATCTCGCGAAGAACCTTGCCGTTGCCAGTATAACCGGTACAGATTCCAACTTTTTCCATACCGTCCAACACGTCAAGCTTGGTGACGCAGAGCCCGGAAACGCTGTTCAGTCTTACCGACCTTTTCAAGGCTACGGTATCCAACCAACCGCAACGCCGAGGCCTTCCGGTTGTTGCCCCGAATTCGGCTCCCCGCTCGGCAAGCCGTTTGCCCTGTTGGTCGAACAATTCGGAGGGAAACGGGCCGTTTCCAACTCGGGTCGCATAAGCCTTGGTAATGCCTAGAACATAATCCAGATCCAACGGCCCGACTCCGGCACCGATGGCCGCTCCTGCAGACACCGTATTCGAAGAAGTAACGTAGGGATAAGTTCCGTGGTCAATGTCGAGCAGTGCTCCCTGCGCACCCTCGAATAGAATGTTTTTGCCCACTGCCTGCAATTCGTGCAGGGTTCCTGCCACATCTCCCAGCATGGGTCGGACCTGGCCCGCGAAATCCAAAGTCTGTTCAAAGACCTCCTGGAAATCAAGTTCGGGTTCGTTGAAATAGTGATTGAGGATACTGTTGTGATACTTGAGCAGGTTCCTCAGCTTTTCCGCAAAAAGATCTTGCCTCAGAAGGTCTCCAGCTCTGATCCCGCGCCGCGCAATCTTGTCTTCGTAAGCCGGGCCAATTCCACGACCGGTCGTACCGATCGCATTCTTACCCTGGGCTCGTTCTCTGACCTGGTCCAGCACAATATGAATCGGCAGTATCAATGCACAGGCTTCGCTGATTTTTAGCCGTTGACGAACCGGGATGCCGGCCTCTTCAAGCAACTTGATCTCCTCGAACAGGGCCGGCAGCGACAATACAACACCGTTTCCGATGAAGCAGTCGACATCGTCCCGCAGTACGCCGGAAGGGATCAGGTGGAGCACCGTTTTTTGACCGTCGATGACAAGGGTATGACCGGCATTGTGCCCTCCCTGGAATCGAACCACCGCATCAGCTTTTTCGGTAAGCCAATCGACCAGCTTTCCTTTACCTTCGTCTCCCCATTGGGTTCCAATGACAACGACATTCTTGCCCATCAATATTTTTCAACCTTAGAAAGTGAGTTCCGTGTCCACTCCAGGGGGGTTGCAGATAGGCCCCGGACAATAACACAAGCTATTCCAAACAGTTCTTTTCTTTGATCGGAGCTAATTTCTACCGATCAAACCCATCCATTTTATATGGATTTTGATATATGGTATAGATATTTAGAATTCGAATACTCCGGAACCGTTCAGATTCAGACAACGGCAGGCATCAAGCAGTATCCGTGAGAATCCGGCCCGTTCTACCGAAAAAAGTGGGGGCGGACTTATCGACCGCAGACAACCAGCCAGCCATTCAGGCTGGAACAACCACCCATGCATCCTTTTCCTTGGCCAGTCGATACCCGCATTTCATCTCTCCCGCGCCACCGGACTGCCCCGGCAATTCCCGGACCACCCTTTTCCCAGATACCCGCAGGTCGCGAATTTTTTCCTCCAGGTCAATATCAGCACCAGCCGGCGCGAAGATCCCTTCATCCATCGCATCTCCGGCTTTCTGGTTCAGACTGGCCAGTACCTTTACATCGGCACTAAACCCGGTCGCAGGCCTTGCCCGGCCAAAAACCTTTCCAATGTCGTCGTACCGCCCGCCGCGGGCTACTTCCCTGCCGTAGCCTGGTACGAATGCTGCAAAAACCACCCCAGTCTGGTAATGGTACCCGCGGAGTTCGCCCAGATCGAAGTTCATCGACAACCCAGGGAAGAACGTCCGCAGCTGATGACTCATGTCCTCCAGATAATCGACCGCCTGTAGAACCTCCGGGCCGGCGCCCGCCAGAACTTCCCGAGCCCGTTCGATTACATTCTCGTTGCCATTAAGACGAGGCAGTGCGACCAGCATTTCCCGCACCGCACCGTTTACCTTCCAGCCGTCAAGCAGTTCATCAAGTTCCGCGTTGGCCTTCCTCTGCAGCACATCGAAAACCATCGATTCCCGGGTCGCATCAAAACCGGCCTGTTGGGCCAGGCCGCGAAATATTCCAACATGGCCGAAATCCACACACACTCTCTGAGCACCCGCCAGTGCAAGTGTTTCCAGCATCAGCTGAACGATTTCCAGATCGCTTTCGATCCCGGCATGACCATAGAGCTCAGCACCGATCTGCAACGGGCTTCGGGACCGTTCCAGCGGATCATTCAACGCATGCAGCACGGTGCCGAGGTAGCATAAACGTGTCGGCTCGTCGCGCTGGAGGTCATGTGCGTCGATACGGGCGACCTGTGGGGTCATGTCTGCCCGAACACCAAGGGTTCTACCGCTGAGCTGGTCAGTGAGCTTGAATGTCTGAAGATCGAGGTCATGACCCGTGCCGACCAGCAGGGAATCCAGGTACTCGACAAACGGCGGCATAACCAGCTCATATCCCCAACGCCCAAACAGGTCCAGGAACTCTCGACGCAGGTTTTCCAGTCTCCGCGCCTCGTGCGGCAAAACATCTTGAATGCCTTCCGGCAACAACCACCGATCGTGCTGCGACATACTCATGACAAGAGATCTTGATTTGGCAGGGCTGGTCGCCTCAGAAACGCAAAATCACTCCTGCACAACGAACCCAGCGTGGATAAAATGCAATCTTACCCGAAAACCAGACAACAAAAATCCACAACAGCCAACATCAGCTGTTGTGGATTCCGTCGAAAAGGATTTTCAGGAGAACTTCCCCAAACTATTTTTCCTTTCCGAAGTACTTGAAGAAATCCGAGTCTGGTTGAAGTACCAGCATGTCGTCACCCTTCTTGAATACGCTCTTGTAGGCATTGAGGCTCCGGACAAAGCTATAGAACTCCGTATCCTTGCCAAACGCCCTGGCATAAATATCGGTTGCCTTTGCGTCACCTTCACCTCGCCGCATCTCGGCCTCCTTGTAGGCCTCGGCGAGAATGATCTCGCGCTCTTTGTCCGATCCGGCCTTGATTCGTTCGGCCTCTTCCTTGCCCTGAGACCTGAACTCTTTTGCGATCCTGTCACGTTCAGCCTGCATGCGGCGGTAAACCGAATGGCTGACATCCGATGGCAAATCGATCCGCTTGATCTGGACATCGACAATGTCGATTCCCCATTTCTCTGCCACCGGAGTGGCCTGTGCAACCAGAATGTTAGTCAAACTGGCACGATCAGCGGAAACCACCTGGTTGATGGTGCGTTTGCTGAATTCGCTGCGCATGGCGTCTTTCATGATCTGGTCAATCCGAAGATTTGCCGTAGCCGGGTCACCGCTCATGGTGGTGTAGAACAACGACACGTCGGTAATTTTCCATTTCACAAAGGAATCCACGATCACGTTTTTCTTTTCCATGGTCAGGAAACGTTCGGGCTTTGAGTCCAACACCAGGATCCGGGCATCGAAAAACTTGACGTTCTGATAGACCGGAATCTTGAAATGCAACCCGGGTTCGTAATCGGCCCGGACAATCCGACCGAATTGAAACATGACGGCTTTTTCTGTCTGGTGCACGACAAACATCGTGGATGAAATACCGATGATGACCACTGCTAGAATGGCCAGAAGTCTATTCTGGGTCATTTGCGGCTCCTCCCGTCACGACCACGGCTTGAGCCACGGTTGCTTGTTGATTGCGATCTGGTTGGATCAAAGTCATCCTCATTCGACCTGACCTTGGACTTTTCGGTTGTATGCGAGTCTGATCTACCCCTTGAGCCAAGTTTGTCGAGTGGCAAATACAGCAAATTGTTGCCTCCTTTCACATCGACAATAACGGTTTCGGTACCGCGAAGGACTTCTTCCATCGCCGACAGGTAAAGCCGTTTTCGCGTGACTTCCGGAGCCCGCTTGTACTCTACGAGCAATGCATCGAAGCGGGCACTTTCACCCTCAGCTTCGGATACCACCTTGACCATGTATCCTTCGGCGTCCAGTATCCGGCGTGCGGCCGCACCGCGTGCTTTCGGGATAATATCATTGGAGTATGCCTGGGCTTCGCGGATATATCGCTGCTTGTCCTCACGAGCCTTGATCGCATCTTCGAAAGAAGCCTGCACCTCTTCCGGAGGCTGTGCATCCTGCAGGTTCACACTGGTCACCTGAATACCCGCACCATAGTTATCCATGAGCTTCTGGATCTGACTTTGAATTTCCCCCACGATCTGGGTACGCCCCTCGGTAAGGACGAAATTGATCTTGCTCTGTCCGACCACACCGCGCTCGGCACTCTCGGTCACCTGCTTCAGGGTCGCTGTCGGCTCGAGGACGTTGAACAGAAAGTCCTCTGCACTCTTGACCTGGTACTGAATCGCAAGCCGGACATCGACGATACTTTCATCCTCTGTCAGCATTAGGGCTTCCCTGGGTACAGAGCCCAGAGCCTGCTGCCGACCGCCTGAACGATAGCCCACTTCGAGAAAGCGCTGCTCCTCGACATTCACCTTGGTAACCGCCTCGATGGGCGTTGGGAGATGCCAATGCAAACCCGGCATGGTGGTTTCCGTGTAGGCACCAAAGCGTGTAATCACGCCCCGCCACCCTGCATCGACCTTGTAAATCCCGGTCAGGCACCACAGAAACAGCAAAACCGCAATGATAACACCCACGCCTTTGGTCGAACCGCCGGTCGAACCGCCGGACGATCCTCCCGCGCCTCCACCAAAGATACCTCCGATTTTTTCCTGCATTGAACGAATAACCTCGTCAAGATCAGGGGGTGATTTATCCTGATCGCGTCCGCTCCAGGGATCCTTCGGATCCTTTGGATCCTTTTTACCGTTTCCCGGTTCATTCCAGGCCATATTAATGATTACTCCCGTTCGGGTTTGAAATTGGATCGACTACACCGTGAGACCAATCCGAAACGCTCCATTTTCGTTTATAACGCCCCATAGCACAAGAGCTAGAATGATCAAAGGCCAGTCGACATACCATGGTGACCAGTATCCAGCATTCATACCGCTGACATTTTGATCGGTTATCCAGACCCTACCCAGGCTTTTGCCCCACGGCACGGTCTCCTTACATTCAAGCTAACATCATATGGAGAACATGATTACCCATGTCTTAACACAGGATTACATTTTAGTAATGTTGAACCCCATTGACTCAAAACGGTCCCCATAGTTCCACCTTTCAGCCCGCAAAACAGGTTTCGGAAAAATACTGGTCGTCTAGAGCATGCGCTGACAAACCAGTTCGATATCGAACTGGGCGTGGTGCCATATGCAGTTTCAGCGGACATAATAAACCCGATGGGAATCGGGTATAAGTGCCAAAAGCTCCGCTAGAGAACAGAAAAGCTCACTTGCCCCCCCGTGTCAACGTAACCATTGAAAGGTTAACGCTTCAACCGCAGACGGTCTCCAACTCGAGTCCCTTCAGGATGCCGAGATCCTTTTTCTGTATTTCCACTTCCATCTCCCAGCCCCCAGTTTCTGTTACTTCGTCCCGCAATACCCATGCATGTCTGAAGAGTTCTGAACGGATCGCTCCATGCTTCGGCAACAGATAGAGACAACGCCTGACGCGGTCAACCCTGAGTCTTTCCGAGAGTGCCTTACGGAGATCGTCAAGGCCCTTACCATTGCGCGCCGAAACGCGGACTTTTAACGGCACACCGTTGCAGTC
>JANXGZ010000122.1 GCA_024958995.1 Methylococcales bacterium
ATGGTAACCGAAAAGGCTGATCTCGTTCCGGACCAGAGGAAAAACCCTTTTTCCAAAGGGTCCCGTGAGGCTTTGGACTCCATGGAATTTCCAGAACAGCCCATGGTGAACAACCAGTGCATGGGCCTCCCTTTCGCAGGCTATGCTGATCGACTCCTGCGTCGCTGACACAGCGAAGGCTAGTCGGCCGATCAAGGGTCGTCCCTCGATCTGTAGACCGTTGGGCCCGTAATCCTCGAATGATTGCGGAGAAAGCAATGCGTCCAGGTATTTTTCCAGTTCTTCCCTTGTCACGACGCCCTCTGCTTATCGAAGCCTGGCTGAACCATGCTACTGGCTTTGTCCAGGGCCAACGAGAGAAAAGACTTTCCCGGCCGATCTGACCGTTAAGGGCCCGGCACCCTTCAAGCCGTCTGGCTGATCCTGCCGAGCTCGGAAAGAATCAGGTGGTTCGATTCGATCACTCCTGCTTCTGAGTAATGAAGACCCGTTTTCCTGCAGACTTCCTCGACATGGGGTTTCAGTTTCCTAAGGTTATTCCTGGGTGTATCTGGGAAAAGGTGATGTTCGATCTGGTAATTCAGGCCGAGATACACGAAATCAGTTACCGGATGCCCCCGCACGTTGCGGGCGGTTCGCACCTGCTGTTCCAGAAATGAGAACCTGACACCCGGACCAATTTCGGGCATTCCCTTGTGGTTGGGGGCAAAGATATTAAACATGTAAAAACCCTCGAACAAGGTCGAAACGACAAGAAACAGGCAAGCCTTGTCAAATCCCAGAACAAGAAAGGGAACGATGTAACGAATAAACCCTGATACGAAAAACAGAGCGATTTCCCAGTAAATGGACGGCCCAAAGTTCTCCTTGAAATAATCGTAGCGCTTATACCGCATGGTCAGCGAAGCCATCGTACCGAAGGGTAGGTAGGTATATTTCTGGAATTTCTTGATCGCACCCATAAAGCCCGAGAGCTTGTTGAACCGGTGCGGCGTAAACCCATAGGGGATTTCCATATCCGGATCCCTGGTTACCTGGTTGGGGCTGGCATGATGGCGGTTGTGATTGATGCGCCAGTTGCTGTAACAGGCAGCAAACACCAACGTGCAGGAATGGGCAAACACATCATTGGCCAAAGGCGTCCTGAAAACAGCCCGGTGACCCGCATCGTGGATCAGTCCGCCAATCTGAACCGAAAAGAACGCAAACAATAGGGACAGTAAGACCACGACAAAAAAACTCTGGCTGAAATAAACCCCGGCAAAGCTTCCGAAAAACCCAGTAAAAATCAGCGTGGTCAATCCCGCATAAAAACCGTAGCTGCGATCGAGCAACCCTTCCCCGATCACCTTTCGCCGCAACTCCTTGTAGACATCCGCAGCATCCGTCGGTGACAGATGCCGGAAGGATTCACACTGCTCTACAGTTTGGATGAATTCAACCATTACAATTCATTGGACCCCTGTTAGCCCTCCTCGGGAGGCTTTTCTCTGTCAAAAACCTGAACTTCTCCAGGAAAATCCGTGCAATCACTTGCAAGCTCGGGTTCTTCCAGCAGGCTCGAATACAAGTCGAGGCAGTGAATGTGCATGCGAATATCGTGGCCCCCTTCAAGAATCCCGTACCACCAATCCATGATCTCGTCATTCACGTCGTCGCTGTGGGCGTGGGAAACAGTCTCTTCGTTTCTTTCGCGGACGACCGCATCCACCGCGACACCGTACCTGTAGACCATTGCGCCGCCGATATCCGAACCCAGCATTAGGTTTACCACAATCAGGATACCCACCAGGTTCTGTATCAGGCGAGAAATCCCGACAAAATCCCTGCCTTCAACCAGGCGCCAGGTGGTCAGAACCACAGACAGAGCCGTCACATTGAGGCCATAGTCCCTGTGTTTCGCCATGTAGAAATGGATTTCACCCTCATGGAAAACCCCTTCGGCGCTAAGAAGACCAACGCTTGCAGCAACCAAGGCTCCAAGCGTTCCAAAGTAAAGCATCCACTTTGCAGCAGTCCGCAGATCCTTGCTA
>JANXGZ010000333.1 GCA_024958995.1 Methylococcales bacterium
GATGCTACGCCAAGCCTAGTTCTGTGGCATTCTGATAATGGGCATGACCGTGCCGAATTGGAAAAGCGATTGTCCATACCACTTGGTATTCTGCTGCTGGCTGTACTTGCGGTTCCACTTTCAAATACTGCACCCAGGAGCGGGGTTTACGGCAATATCGTGGTCGCTTTCCTGGTTTACCTGCTGTACAAGAACCTCTTGAGTATTGCGCGTAACTTGCTAGTTAATGACTCGGTGCCTCTCTACCTGGGATCGTGGTGGGTTTATGTCGTAATGATTGGAATTGGCCTCGGCTTTACCATCAGGCATCTCGGTGTTGAATGGTGTCTGTTTGTATTGAAATGCGGGAAGGGTCAGGATGCCGCACCCTTGGTCTCTGCATCATCGGATGCCCCGTTACGCGACCCCCGACGAGCTTGAGACAATTTATCGCTAGCACTAATTTCCGGAGGAACCCAATTTGGACACGTTGAACCGGTACATTGTCATCGAAGTTATCAAGGCGACGCTGGTATCTGCCTTAGTGCTGGTTACGCTGGTTCTGTTCTTTACCTTTGCGGACGAGGTCGGCGATATCGGCAAGGGACAATACGACTTCTGGGCGGTTGTGAAGTACGTCGGGTTGACTTCTCCGAGTGTTTTTTATGATCTGTTGCCGTCCTCTGCCCTGATCGGAACCATGTTCGCCTTGGGTTCCATGTCCAACAATCGTGAAATTGTTGCCATGCGCTGCGCAGGGATTGCGGTGTCCAAAATCGTTCTGGCGGTAATGCGTGCGGGTTTGATACTGGTCGTGATATCGGTCATCGTTGGAGAATTTCTTTCGCCGACCGTGAACCGGATTGCGCGGGAATTCAAGGCAACCGCCCAGAGTGGCCGAATTGCTTCCTGGTCGATTTATGGTTTCTGGATCCGCGACGGACGCTCGTTCATCAATATTCGGCAAATCAATGACCGTACCAGCCTGGGCAACATTACAACTTACGATGTCGATTTCGATCATGGCCTGGGAGCGATTCAGCATGCCGACAAGGCAGAGTTTTCCGATGGCCTGTGGGTGCTGACCAATGTCGAGAATACAAGTCTGTCGGAAACCTCGGTTGAGATTGACAGGAAACCCTCGAAAGACTGGGAATCGGTGATCGATCCCGATTTATTGAAGGTGGTCGTCGTTAATCCGGGTAACCTGTCAGCCATGGGCCTTTATCGTTACATCCAGTTTCTCACGGATAACGAACAGCAAACACGGAGGTTCGAACTGGCATTTTGGCAAAAGGTCATCGACCCGCTGGTCACCCTAGTGATGCTACTGGTCGCGATACCGTTCGTAATGAACGTGAGTCGGTCGGTCGGCATGGGACAGCGAATGCTGACGGGAATCCTGATCGGGCTGGTTTTTATCCTTTTCGACAGGGTCGTGGGGCAGATGGGTCTTGTCTACAACATGAAGCCGGTTGTGGCCGCCTTGTTACCCGGGTCCGTTTTTCTGGCCTTTGCTCTCATCATGATGCGGCGCGTTTCCTGAAGCATTTCGGTTGTTGTCAGGCTTTTTGCAACCCTGGCTTAGTCCGAAGCCTTGTTTTCAGAGGCCACCCACACGACACGTGTCTTCGACATGGAGTCGTGCCATCCATTTTTTTTGCGGCTGATGGCTATCCACCAGAAACCAAATCCTGCCGCAGACCATGAAAAGATGGCTGCAATAAAGCGGGCCCAGGCTCGAGCCCACGTGAGGTTGCCGCCGCTCTCGCAGATCACGCGAATTCTCCACGCTCGCATCCCAAGAGTCTGACCACCGTGAGTCCAGAACCAGCCGTAGAACAAGAAAGTGACGCCCAAGAGGTACAGGGGATAAATCGGCTGCTCGGGTTCAAACGCCTTGCCATCGTTGACCGGCAGGACTAGGGCCGTGGTAGCAAACAGGACCGCCACCAGAAGCAATCCGTCGTACAGGATTGCGCCGAACCTTCTCAGTAGTCCGGGGGGCAATGCGTCTTTTGTGTCGGTGTGTTGCTCCATCAGATACGAAACGGACTGAAAGCTTTAAAGTGATACACCGGGGACATGCTATGGTTATTGGGTCGGAGAACAGTTGCGTAATTTCCCTGCCTCGAATATTCTTTTTGTTCACCATTCATTTATCATAATGGCGGCCGCGGCTATCATAGCAGGAAAAACCCGGGTCGACCGTCTAGTCCAACAGCAAACAGCAAGTGTTTGCAGGCTGACGAAAGGGGCAAAGCAGCTGTCTACAAGGATCGACGACAGGTTCAATGTCACGGACCGGTCAGGCGTTCAAAGAAAACGGGGGTCGACCTCTTCCTGCGAATGAAAGTCTCGGTCTGCCGCAACCTGAATTGAGTACATTAGAAAGCATCAATGATATGATGAGGCCATTCTAACCCCATAGAGTTCAAGGCTTATTTTCAGTTTCATCAAAAATCTATCCGGCATCCTGAAAAAGGGAGTCGGAAATACTGATTCCTGTACGGTCTATCAGCATTCGAATCATTCCATTTCTCGTTCCCAGATCAGCGATGAAGCCCTGCAGGTTCTTTCGCGCCTGAAGGTCAGCGGTTTTCAAGCCTACCTGGTGGGTGGCTGCGTTCGTGATCTGCTTCTGGGCAGGGAACCGAAGGATTTCGATGTGGTAACGGATGCTCGGCCGGCAGAGATTAAATCGCTGTTCAGGAACTGTCGCTTGATTGGCCGGCGTTTTCGTTTGGCCCATATCTACTTTGGTCGGCAGATTATTGAAGTGGCGACATTCAGGGGTTCGGATCCATCCGGTGACCGGCTGATCCAGAATGGCCGCCTGCTCCGCGATAACGTTTATGGAACCCTTCAGGAGGATGTCTGGCGCAGGGATTTCACCGTCAATGCCCTCTATTACAGTGCCCATGACTATTCGGTTGTCGATTACGTTGGAGGCATGAAGGATCACGCGCGCCGGGTTCTGCGCCTGATTGGTGACCCTGAACGCCGCTACCGGGAGGACCCGGTCAGGATGCTGAGGGCCGTCCGGTTTTCCAGCAAACTCGGTTTCACGATCGATCCGGCGTCAAACGACGTAATCAAGGAAATGTCTGGCCTGCTAAGCCAGATTCCTGCGGCTCGTTTGTACGATGAAGTATTGAAGCTGTTTCTTTCCGGAGTCGCGGTTCAAACCTTTGAACAGCTTTGCCGGTACCATCTGTTCGGCATGTTGTTTTCGGAGACGCAAAAGGCCCTTACGAGCGACAAAGATGGTTTTAGTAATGAATTTTTGGTCAAGGCTCTGGAAAATACAGATACCCGAATCCGGGAGGGCAAGCCTGTTACGGCTTATTTCCTGCTGGCGGCGTTCCTGTGGGAGCCAGTGAGGATCCGGTGGCAAGACCGGTTGAACAAGGGCGAAGGTTCTTTCATGGCAGTTCAGCAAGCGGCGGCTGAAGTGATTCCGATCCAGTCGAAAACGACAGCACTTCCTCGCAGGGTGTCTTTTCCGATGAGGGAGGTCTGGTGCCTGCAACCGCGTTTTAAGATCCGGTCTGGTGATCGGCCGTTCCGTCTTCTTGCGCACCCGCGGTTCAGGGCGGCCTATGATTTTCTGGTGCTACGAGCAACCACGGGTGACGCCGATCCGGCACTGGCCGCCTGGTGGGACAGTTTTCAGTTTTCGGATGAGGCAGAACAGAAAAAGATGCTTCGTCGATCAGTCCCGAGGCATCGGCGACGCAAAAGAAGTCGATCAGGACAAAAGGGTTCCGTGAGTAAGAATGATGGCTAGCAGCGCGGGTATCGCCCCGGTCTTGGCATACGTTGCGATCGGCAGCAACCTCTCGAATCCCCTGGAGCAGGTGCGGTTGGGCATCAAAGCGGTGGCTGCCCTGACCGGGTGCCAGATGGTGAAATTTTCGGGCCTGTACAGCAGTCCGCCCATGGGGGGAAAGGACCAGCCGGATTACGTGAATGCGGTAATGGCCGTTGAGACGACTTTTTTGCCAATGCAACTGCTGCGAGAACTTCAGGCGATCGAAATCCGCCACGGTCGGGTCAAAGCCGAGCGTTGGGGTGCCAGAACGCTTGATCTTGATCTGCTGTTGTACGGTGATGAGATGATCGAGGTGCCGGAGCTGACCGTGCCGCACGTCGGGATTGCCGAACGGGCATTCGTGCTTTATCCGTTGTCAGAAATTGCCCCGTATGTGAAGGTTCCAGGAAAGGGGGATATTTCAGTTTTGCTGCAGCAGTGTCCAAGATCGGGACTTGACCGGATCGCCTGAGCAAATTCCAATGACTGATAACCCGTTTTGCAGGGAGATGACGATGGAATGCAAGGACCAAGCGGTGACGGTTCAGGCTTTGCTGGGTATGAAGAAGCGTGGCGAGACGATCGCTTGTTTGACGGCTTACGATGCTTCGTTTAGTCGTTTGCTGGACCAGTCGGGGGTCGATATTATCCTGGTGGGCGATTCGTTGGGAATGGTCATCAAGGGTGAACAGAATACCCTTTCGGTCACCATGGACGAAATGGTCTACCATAGCTGTTGCGTGGCCAAAGCAAGGAAACGGGCGTGGCTGATCGCGGATTTGCCGTTTATGAGCTATTCCAACCTTCCGCAAGCCGCGAAAAATTCCGCCAGGCTTGTGCGCGAAGGCTATGCTCAAATGGTCAAGCTGGAAGGCGGCGGGCGATGCGCCGACACCATCCGCTACCTGGTGGAGCAAGGGATCCCGGTTTGCGGCCATCTTGGACTGACGCCTCAGTCGATTCACCGGATTGGGGGGTTTCGCGTTCAGGGGAAAGACCCCGAGGTTGCTGCCAGAATGAAGGAGGACGCTGTTGCCATCGAAGAGGCCGGGGCGGATTTGCTGGTTCTGGAATGTATCCCGCGTGGCCTTGCTGCTGAAATCACGCGAAGCCTGTCGATTCCAACCATCGGAATCGGTGCCGGTGAGGCGTGCGATGGTCAGGTGCTGGTGCTTCAGGACATGCTGGGTATAGGGGCTGAAAAAAAGCCCAGGTTTGCGAGAGATTTCCTGGCCGATACCGGAAGGCTTGAGGTCGCTGTAA
>JANXGZ010000017.1 GCA_024958995.1 Methylococcales bacterium
TGATCGCTGGAATTCGCCACTCGGCCGCATCCAGATCAATTTCATCCCATTCTGCCTTTCGTAATTCTCCAGGGCGAACAAAAACCAGGGGTGCAAGTTGCAATGCGCAACGAGTGACATGATGCCCCTCATAGCTTTCTAGGGCACGCAGTAGCCCGGCGATCTTTTTTGGGTCTGTAATACTACCGTGGTGGACGGAGATCGGAGGTGGAAGCGCGCCCTTTAAATCCTGACATAGATCGCGCTCTGCTCTACCCGTAGCAACTGCATAACGAAAGACCTGCCCGCAATGCTGTCTGACCCGATGGGCAGTTTCGATGGCCCCCCGGCTTTCAACACGACGCAATACCTGAAGCAATTCAGAGGCTCGAATTTCCTGGATTGATCGACTGCCGATGTAAGGGTAAACATCCCTCTCAAGGCGGCCCAGTATTTTGCTGGAATGACTCTCTGCCCATTTGGGCGAGAACTTAGCGAACCATTCCCTGGCTACCGCTTCAAAGCTTTCGGCTTCAAGGTTGATTCCCTTCTGCTTTTTCTTGAGTACTTGAGGGTCAACCCCATTGATCAGCAATTTACGAGCATCATCCCTCCTCATCCGCGCTTCTTTCAAGGGAACCTCGGGGAAAACGCCGTGCGCCAGGGTTTTTTCTTTACCGGCAAAACGGTATTTTTGCCTCCAGTATTTTGAGCCGTTGGGGTGGATCAGGAGAAACAGCCCGCTACTGTCGCTTAACTTGTAAGGTTTGGCTTTTGGCTTGGCTTTTCGTGTTTGAATGTCTGTCAAAGGCATGGGGGTATATTCTCTCCAAGGGTCGTCTAGTACCCCCAGTTATACCCCCAGGTAGGCTTGGATTCAACTAGACCTGGCTGGATGTTAGCGAACGCTGATTCCAGCTATAACATTGGTTTATCGAAAGAAATAAACCGTATTGGACTTCGTTGGACTTGAAATTGGTGGGCCCTGTAGGACTCGAACCTACGACCTATGGATTATGAGTCCACTGCTCTAACCAACTGAGCTAAGGGCCCGGGAAATCACTCGATATCGAGAAAACTGCGTAGCCGTTCACAGCGCGTTGGATGACGGAGCTTTCGCAGGGCCTTGGCTTCAATCTGCCTGATCCGCTCGCGAGTTACATCGAATTGCTTTCCGACTTCTTCCAGGGTGTGGTCAGTGTTCATGTCGATGCCGAAGCGCATCCGCAGCACCTTGGCTTCCCTTGCCGTCAAGCCGGCAAGGACTGCCTGGGTCGATTCCTTGAGGCTCTCAACGTTGGCTGATTCGACCGGCGAGAGAACCCGCGCATCCTCGATGAAGTCGCCAAGATGAGAATCTTCATCATCACCGATCGGTGTTTCCATGGAAATCGGCTCCTTGGCAATCTTAAGTACCTTCCTGACCTTGTCTTCCGGCATTTCCATGCGTTCGGAAAGCTCCTCAGGGGTCGCTTCACGCCCCATTTCCTGCAGCATTTGCCGTGAAATTCGGTTCAGTTTGTTGATCGTTTCGATCATGTGCACCGGAATGCGGATGGTCCGCGCCTGGTCCGCGATGGAGCGGGTGATCGCCTGACGAATCCACCAGGTAGCGTAGGTCGAAAACTTGTATCCGCGCCGGTATTCGAACTTGTCAACCGCCTTCATCAAGCCGATGTTGCCTTCCTGAATCAGATCTAGGAACTGGAGACCCCGATTGGTGTATTTCTTGGCGATGGAGATGACCAACCTCAGATTGGCTTCAATCATTTCCTTCTTGGCTCGACGAGCTTTAGCCTCACCGATGGAGATCCGGCGGTTGGTGTCCTTCAGTTCATTGATCTGTAGGCCGTTTTCCTTTTCGATGATGGCCAGCTTACTCTGGGCCCGGAGAATGTCGTCGGCATTCTCGCACAGAACCCGGCTATAGCTTTCCCTCCTGTTGGCGTATTTCTTGACCCATTGGGGGTTGGTTTCGTTTTTGGGGAACGAGGTAATGAATTCCTTGCGCGGCATGCGTGCCGTCTTGACACAGATGTCCAAAACCAGTCTTTCCCGCAAGCGAATCTCGGTGATGGCATCGCGCTGGACACAGGACAGTGACTTGAGGTAGTTCGGCGCCCACTTGAATTCGGTGAAACTGCGGCTTACCTTATCGAAAACCTTCTGCGTCTTGTCATCATAATAGCCGTGTTTCTTAAGAGCGCTGGTCAGTGACTTAGAGTGTTTCTTCAGCACGGTGACCTTTTTCTTCAGTTCCTCGAGATCCAGACCCAAGTCCTCGACGGGTTCGTCATCGTCATCGTCATTATTACGTTGCGCGGCAGAGGGGGTATGGATGTCGTATTCCGGCTCGTCCAGGTCGATAAAATCAACCACCATGTCGGTAATCTTAGCCTCACCCTTTTCGAACAGTTCATAGGAGTTGATGAAATATTCAATTACCAGCGGACAGCGGGAAAGAGCTCGCTGAACCTGCATCTGACCTTCCTCGATACGCTTAGCAATTTCCAGTTCGCCCTGGCGGGTCAGCAGTTCGACCGTGCCCATTTCGCGCATGTACATGCGAACCGGGTCAGTAGTACGACCAAATTCGTTGTCGACGGAAGCCAGTGCGGCCGCGGCGACCTCGGCTGCTGCTTCGTCGTCTTCGACCACCACGGTCGCTCCAATCATGGCATCGCCGTCAGGCGCAGCCTCACGCACCTTGATTCCCATGTCGTTGATCATCCCGATAATTTCTTCAACCTGCTCGGGATCGACGATATCATTGGGCAAGTGGTCATTGACCTCAGCGTAGGTTAGAAACCCCTGCTCCTTACCCTTTGAAATCAAAAATTTAAGTTGGGACTGTTGATTTTCCTGGCTCATTAATGACCCGTATCTTTTTTACACGTAACTGTTCATTATATCTGCAACAAATGCTTATTTCAATCTAACCCGGCAGCAAGCCCCGCAGTTCCTCGCGCTCTTTCTCGGTCAACTCTCCGTGGCCAGACTTTTCCAGTAACTGGGCAACCCGCTTTTCGCTTTCCTGCTCGAGGACACGCGCCAGCGCCCCGGAAAACTCAGCCTCGAAACCGTCATCGGGCACCATCAGTTCGGTTTCCGCCAATTGGCGGACCCCTTTTTCTTGCTCCGAACCCCGGAAACGCTCGAGCAAGGCGCTCAATGTAATCCGCGGCTGCTCCTTAATGATTTCAACAACCTTCAACAACAGCCCGATACCTCCAGAAGACGCACCGGCAAAGCGCGGGTCCGCGGTGTCGACCAGCCCTGCCAGCGAAGCGCGATGAATCAGTAGTGTCAAAGCCACCCGAATCGCCGACGATTTGGTGCGGCTGCGGCCAGTACGGTTTCCCAGCCTGGCCGCAGATTGCTTCGTTTGAACGGTCTTGAATTCGACACTTTCGACCCCGACCAACTCCTTCAGCCGATCCTGCATCATGTCGCGAAAAACACCGTGCGGCAATTTCGAAATCAGCGGCCGGGCCCTTGCCACCAGGCTGGCACAGCTTTCCA
>JANXGZ010000010.1 GCA_024958995.1 Methylococcales bacterium
CAAGGCCTTGTGCCAAATGTTCCTGGCTTCCTTGTTGCGACCGGAAGTCCACAACACCTCACCCAGGTGAGCCGCTATCTCCGGGTCCGGATGTTCATCGAAGGCACGACGAAGGAATACTACGGCTTGATCGTAATTGCCCAGCTTGAATTGCAGCCAGCCGTAACTGTCAATGATTACCGGGTCATCAGGGCGGAATTTGAGCGCCTGCTCGAGGTATTTTTCCGCTTCCTGCAGACGCTGTGTCTTGTTGACCAGGGCATAACCCAGAGCATTTAGCGCATTGACATTGTCGGGATCTGTCTCAAGCAGAAGTGACAGATCAGCTTCCAGAATATCCAGTCGACCAAGACGATCCGCTACCAGCCCCCTGCTGTACAATAATTCTGCTTGAGACGGGTTCTTGTCGAGGGCCGAATTAAGCACATCCAGGGCTTTCTCATACTGCGTTGACTCGATAAACAGTTCCACCCTCACCAGAGCGATCCGCACAGCCTGATTCGGATAACGCCTGGCCAACGCCGCAATGCGGGTATCGGCCTCATCAAAGCGGCCCAATTTGCCCAGCGCCAAAAAAGCATTCAGCCCGGCTTCCATCGCCAACGGACCATCAGACACCTGGTCGTACCAGTTCAGCGCCTCCTCGTGGTGATTCAAACCACTTTCGATTCGCCCGAGAAACATGTGTGCCTGACCGGTCCATTTGTGCACGGTCCTGAGGCGAAGAAAAAATTCCCTGGCAGCATCCAGGTCACCCAGTTGCAGATTTAACCCCGCCAGACGAAACATTGCTTCGTACTTGACCGGGTCGGCCTCCAAAACCATTTCGAACTGGTCGCGTGCGGCTTTGTATTGCTCTTTCTTGATCAGGTATTCCCCATACGCAAAACCGATTCTGGCGTTCTCCGGATGAGCCGCGGCCAGTTCGCTCAGTTCCCTCGCCGCCTGTTCGTTGGTCAAATCAGCGGACAGGATCTGTCCCTTCATCGTCAACGCCGCTTCCCAATCAGGCTTCAAATCCAGAGCTGCATTGACTTTCGCCAGTGCCCTCACGGGCTGATTGGCCTTCAGGGCAAGAAAAGAATAGCCATACAGAAATTCAATATTTTCACCATAGATGACGGACAGGTTCTCCATGATTTTGAGACCCGCGATCGGGTTCTTTCCCAGGAGCTTCATCAGGTTTGCCACCTTTTCCCGAAGGGGTGCGCTATCCATCCGAAGCCACTGGCGGGTTTGCACGAGTGCCGATTCCTGATCCCCCAGTGCAAGGTAAACGATGATTGCCGCTTTTCTAGCCGAAATATCATCGGGCGCCTCTTCGATCCATATGGAAACGGCCGTAGCGGCTTTTTCGGAGTCGCGCAAAAAAAGCGCAACCTGGACAGCCCGCTCGGCGATCTCGGGAGCACGGGTGCTAACGGCAGCATCAAGATACGCCGCCAGAGCCTGGACATAAGCCCCGCGTTGTCCCGCAATCTCAGCAGACAAGATAGTATAAAGAAGTTCCGGATCCATCTGTCCAGCTTCCGCCTGCACAACAGGAGGCGTGCTGATGCTGGTTCCCGGCGACCTACTGAACGCAGGCTCGAGTGACTTGGAATTCCCAGCACACCCTACCAGAAGGAACAAGACCGGCACCACAACGAACATTTTCATGGTCACTTGATCATACTCAACTGGAGGCAAGCACTTTGTTCGAAAAGGGGTTACCAGGAAAAGAAAATGCTGACAACAAACACGGAGACCACCCGATCTTTAAAGATCAGCTTGGACTATTACACCGAAAATTCCTAAAATTATACCTTGTGTCGCTTCAAAACGAGCAATGACCCTTCTCGCGTTAGGTATCAACCACAATACGGCTCCGGTCAGTATAAGGGAAAAACTCTCCTTTTCCTTAGACATTCTACAACCGGCATTGCAGGAACTGGTAACCCTTGAGGAAGTCAGGGAGGCAGCGATTCTTTCAACCTGCAACCGAACCGAATTCTACTGCTGCGGCATTCAGACGCAGGAAATCAACAGCCTGCTGGACTGGATCGCCCGTTACAAAAACCTGCGCCCGGAGGATTTCATCCCATACCTGTACACTCACACAGAAAAACACCTTGTACGGCATATGTTCCGCGTTGCCTGTGGTCTCGATTCGCTGGTTATTGGTGAACCCCAGATCCTCGGCCAGATGAAATCTGCCTACCAAACAGCTTCCGATGCGGGAACACTCGGAAAGTCACTCGGCGAACTGTTCCGCTCCAGCTTTTCCACCGCCAAAAAGGTTCGCACCGATACCGCGATTGGCTCGAGTCCGGTTTCTGTTGCATTTGCCGCTGTTCGGCTGGCACAGCAGATCTTTGACAACCTGGGCCAGCAAACCGCCCTGCTCATCGGCGCAGGCGACACAATGGAACTGGCTGCACGACACCTTCGGCAGCAGAATATCGGACATCTGATCATCGCCAACCGTACACTCGAAAAAGCCCGGGGGCTGGCCGAGCGCTTCGATGGGCAACCCATTGTCCTTTCCGATATCCCCTCTTTTCTTGCCCAAGCAGATATCATTGTCTCTTCGACTGCCAGCCAATTGCCTATTCTCGGCAAGGGCCGGATGGAAAGCGCGATCAAGCAACGTAAGCACAAGCCCGTTCTGATGATTGACCTGGGTGTACCAAGGGACATCGAGCCGGAAGTAGAGCAGCTCAGCGATGTTTTCCTGTACACGGTAGACGACCTGGAAAA
>JANXGZ010000290.1 GCA_024958995.1 Methylococcales bacterium
TCGGTTTCCGATCTGTGACCTGAATTCCACCGGAATGGATCCGTGAAGTTCGATCGTCAGGTATGAAATGCAGCGCCGCGCATCGAGTTGATAGGGCGCGACAATGGCCTGCGTCGGACAGATGTCGATACAGGCCGTGCAGCTTCCACAATGATCGGTTGAAATCGAATCTATCGGCAATGGCAGATTGGTATAGATTTCACCGAGAAAAAACCAAGATCCGCTTTGTTTGTCGATGAGGTTTGTGTGTTTTCCAATCCAGCCGAGTCCCGCTTTTTCGGCCAGGACTTTTTCCATTACGGGTGCGCTGTCGGTAAAAGCTCGGTAGCCGAAAGGTCCGGTTTCTATCGAAATCCTGTTGGCAAGTCGTTGCAGTTTCTTCCGAATGACCTTGTGGTAATCCCTGCCCAATGCGTAACGCGAAATGTATCCAAGCGTAGGGTTTTCCAGAACCTCCTCGCAATTGGACATGGACTCGGGTAGGTAATCCAGTCTTGCCGATATGATCCGGATGGTTCCGGGAACCAGTTCTTCTGGTCTTGTCCGCATGGTTCCGTGGCGCTGCATGTAATCCATCTCGCCATGGAAAGATTTTCTGAGCCATTCCACCAGCTGTGCTTCGGCCTGTGAAAGATCACAATCGGTAATGCCGATTTTCTGAAAGCCCAGTTCCTCGCCCCATTGCTTGACGCGGCTGGCTAACAGGCTGTAGTCCGGGACATTGAAGGTAGGGGTGCCGGTGGTTTTCATCGAGCCAGATCAGAGCAGGTGTTGCCCCGCGCTGGCCACGGCAATGACGATTAGGCCCAGACTGAGATTGATGGCAACAATGTGCCGGATAGTGGCCAGATGACCCGCCCCTGCAGCCCAATCGCTGTTTGAGACAGCAGTTCGCAGATCTCTGAAGGGAACGGTATTGAGGTACAGGAAAAGAAGGAACATGATCCAGCCAATACCATTCATCACGTGAATATGGAGTCCTGCCTGTTGCATGCCCCCAAATACACTAAAAATCATTACGTTGCCCGTACTTAGAAGAATTACAATGGCTACCCAGACCCAGGGAAAGAAGCGTTGAAACACGCCCGACCACAGCGTAAGGCGGTCAGGCCCTTCGAGAAGCGAACCGGCACTGGGACGAAGCACAACGTAGGCGAAAAACATGCCTCCAACCCAGATTACGGCAGAGAGTAGATGCAGTGTAATTGCGATCGAAAAAAGCATGATGTTGGTCCGCAGTGAATGCCCGCGTTCAATTGGAAGTTGTGGTAGCCTATCGCCTCGAATCCTTTTACGCTGAGGCACCTTGGATAGTCCAGGCCAGATTAGCATAAAGCAGCCGGTAGAAGCACTTCACCGGGCAAACCAGGTCAGGGCAATGGATCGTTTCGCGATCGACCAACTGGGGATTAGCGGCCTTGACCTGATGCGCCGGGCCGGCCGGGAGGCGTTCCGGATCCTCACACAGATGTGTCCGCCGAGTGGTCCGGTCATGGTCTTCTGCGGTGCCGGAAACAATGCCGGCGACGGCTATGTGGTTGCGCGCTTGGCCAGGGAAGCGGGCTATTCGGTCCAGGTGTACGCGATCGTGCCGCCGGAAAAGCTTGTTGGTGATGCGGCTGCTATTTACCGAGAATTCGTCGACCAGGGCGGGACAATCTGCTTATACGCCGATGAAATGCGCGCGTTTGGGGGCATTGTGGTCGATGCCTTGCTGGGTACTGGGCTGGATCGGCCGGTATCGGGTCGGTTCGAAGAGGTGATTCGTGAGATCAATTGCTTCGAAGGTCCTGTGCTGTCCCTGGATGTGCCTTCGGGCCTGAACGCAGATACGGGGTGCCCGATGGGGATCGCCGTGCGTGCCGATCGGACCGTGACCTTCATTGGGGCAAAACAGGGTCTTTACACGGGTGATGGGGTGGATTACAGCGGGGAGGTATGCTTCGTCTCGCTGGATGTGCCTGCCTCGGTGGTGGCCAGTGAAACTCCCTCGGCTGGCCTCCTTG
>JANXGZ010000137.1 GCA_024958995.1 Methylococcales bacterium
CTGTTATCGATGATGCTACCGCTTTTCCATCATGGCATGATGATCCTCGGCATCCCGTCCACGGAAGTGGCGTTGATGAAAACAGTCTCGGGAGGAACCCCTTACGGACCAAGCCACCTGTCCGGAAAGGACAAGAACGGACTGACCGATGATGAAAAATCGATCTGTAGAAATCTAGGCAAACGGCTAGCCAGAACGGCGATCGCGCTGGCCAATGGCAACTAGTGACACTCCCTCGGAAATTCTGCTACGGCCTTACCCTGACCAGCTACTTCCTTCTGCTTGCACTGTTACTTCTCTGGCCCACGGTGCTGTCACCACCGAAACACATTCCGACAGCGGTCATCCTAATCGTTAGTGTGCTGCCGCTATTGTTTCCCCTGATGGGCTTGTTGCACGGACGCAGGAACGCGTACGTCTGGGCCGGCTACCTGAGCCTCTTCTATTTTATTCACGCGGTCACCGAGGCCGCAGCCGTCCACCAGTTTACCGAAATGGTGGCCGTAGGCAGTGAACTGGTGGCGAGTTCGCTTCTCTTCATCGGAAGCATCCTCTACCTGAAAAGCTCCAAGTTGGCCTGACCATGCCCAAGCAGGTTCCGCTGCCCCTTAAGTTCCACGGGACGAAGGGCTTTGAATCCTTTCACCCTGGCCCTAACATCCAGGTTCTGGATACACTGCAGGCACTTTCTAGAAACCAGGAACAACCCTTTGTTTTTCTCTGGGCCGATAAAGGCCTGGGCAAATCACACCTACTACAGGCGACCTGCCGGGCCAGCGTGCTTGAAAACGCTTGTTACCTGCCGCTCGCCGAAACCAACCGTTTTGGCCCGGAATTATTGCAGGGGATGGACAGCCGCGGACTTGTCTGCATCGACGATATCGAACAGATCGCCGGGCATTCCGAATGGGAAGAGGCAGTTCTTCATTTCTTTAACCGGCACCGAGAAAACAGAAGTCCGCTACTGGTCAGTGCATCCGTATCACCCGCGAAGATTGGCATTAAGCTCCCGGACCTCGCATCTCGCCTCAAGTCCGGACTGACCCTGCGATTGCGGAACATGAACGATCAGGACAAGCTGGAGGCACTGACTCTGAAGGCTAGGTCCTTGGGGCTTCACCTTCATGAAGACGTGGGCAGATTCCTGCTCAGACGTTACCCGCGAGATCTACCGACCCTGTGGACCATCCTGGAAACACTAGACTATGCTTCCCTGTCGGAGAAACGGAAACTGACGATTCCCTTCCTGAAACTACACCTGAGAGACCGCTAGTCCCTGTCAGTCAATCCGTACCCGCGTACCGGCTGGGACTCGGTCAAAAATCTCGATGATGTCTGCATTTCTCATCCGGATGCAGCCGTGCGACCCTGGAATGCCACTTACCAGGTGATCCGGACTTCCATGGATGTAAATGAAACGCCGTGCGGTATCGACATCGCCAAACCGGTTCTTGCCCGGCTCCATCCCCCCGAGCCAGAAGATTCTTGACAGTATCCAGTCGCGTTCGGGGTATTCCCGATCCAGTTCAGGTGAATAAACCTCACCGGTCAGCCTACGACCCACGAAGACCGACAACATGGCAGCACCTTCACCGATCCTCGCCTTAATCCGGTGAAGACCCCGGGGTGTACATTCACTGCCATATCGCTCTCCGCCCCCATTACCGGCGGTCGAAACCGGATAGCTGCAGACTAGCCGATTTTTTTCAATCAGCTCGAGCGTCTGGCGATCCAGCGATACGTTGAGACAGGGATGATCCAGGGCCATCTGTCGCACAGTATCCATCTAGTAGAAGCTCAGTCCTTTTCAAATAGGGCGATGGATTCAACATGGGATGTCTGCGGAAACATGTCCATGACACCAGCTCCCTTCAGGCAATAACCGAACCGTTCTACCAGAATATTCGCATCACGTGCCAGGGTCGATGGATTGCATGATACGTACACAATCCGCTTTACACCCCAGCGTGGGAGACAAGTCAGGATTTCCTCTGCTCCCGCACGCGACGGATCGAGCAAGGCCAGCGAATAAGTCCCTCGATACCATGGCTGATGTCCGTGGTCGGCGGTCAAGTCGGCAACGTGAAAACTGGCGTTGACCAGCTGATTCAGCTCGGCATTTCGCTCCGCCTGTGCCACCAATTCTCTGCTGCCTTCGACACCCACCACTCGCTTGGCATAACGTGCAATCGGCAGGGTAAAATTCCCGATGCCGCAGAAAAGGTCGATCACATGATCATCCGCTTCGGGCGCCAGTAGGTCAATTGCCCTGTCGATCATGCTACGGTTCATCTCGGGATTAACCTGAACAAATTGCAGCGGCCCAAATTCAAACAGGACGTCATGAGCTGGCACACTGTAGCTCAGCAGGTCACGCCCGTATTCACCGAGCGCAACGACAGAATTCGGACCCTTTGGCTGCAGATAGACGCGAAAATCGTTCAACCTGCCAAATTCTGTCATAAGTTCCAGGTCTTCGGCACTGGGATCAGCCAGATTCCGAAAAACGAGAATACATTCAGCATCGTCCATTGCAACTTCAATTTGGGGGATCTGGGTACGAATGGACAGACCGTTGATCAGTTGCGCCATGTCCATCAGTTTTCTGCCGACTCTCGGATGCAGAACCTCGCAATGCTCCATGTCTGCGAGTAGACGGCTCCTTTTTTCCCGAAAACCGACCAGAACCTTCTGTTTCTTTTCGACGTACTTGACACTCAGTCGGGCCTTGTGGCGATAACCCCAGACGGGGCCCCTAAGAGGATCCCACAACGGCACTTCATCTAACCGACCGATACGCCGAAACTGTTCTGCCAACAGGTCCTGCTTGACCTCGATCTGTCGCTCCGGATCGACGTGCTGGAAACTGCATCCACCGCACAGTTCGAAATAGTCGCATTTCGGTTCCGTACGGAACCTGGAGCCCTCGTACACCTCGGTAACCCTGGCTTCGGCAAAATCCCTTTTCATCTCGGTGAATTCGATGTCCACCACTTCGCCGGGCAAAGCGCCATCCACGAAAGTGGCTTTTCCATCAACGTGCGTGACGCCACGTCCGTCATGGCAGAAAGACTCGATGTCGACGCGGATCGGCCCCTCGGGAAGTTGTTTTCTGTTTCTTCGACGACGACTCATGATTTTACTAAACAAGCTATTTTCAGAATAGCCGATTACGCCACAATCAACAGGCATCGGCAGTAAACAGAAAAGCACTGCTGGACATGCAAGGCTCCAGGTGCTCAGTCAAAAAAGAACCCGGAAAGATACTTCAGGTCCAAACGCTGCCCCCTTGGCCAGGCAAGCCATGGAGCGCAAGTACGATGCTATATCGGATAGACTCCTGTCGACAGGTAGCGGTCGCCCCGGTCGCAAACGATGGTAACAATGACGGCGTCCTCTAGTTCGGCCGACAGGCGCAACGCCACCGCAACCGCACCCCCGGATGAAATGCCGGCGAAGATCCCCTCTCTGGATGCCATCAACCGGGTGGTTTCCTCCGCATCCTCCTGGCTAACGTCGATGAACCGATCCACCCGTACCGCTTCATAGATTTTCGGCAAATAGGCGTCAGGCCATCGCCTGATACCAGGAATCTTGGCATTTTCTTTCGGTTGGACCCCGACAATCTCGATACCAGGATTCTTTTCCTTCAGGAAACGCGAAGTCCCCATGATAGTCCCTGTGGTTCCCATTGAACTCACGAAGTGCGTGACGCTGCCTTCGGTCTCACGCCATATTTCGGGGCCAGTTCCCTCGTAATGAGCCCGGGGATTATCCGAGTTTGCAAACTGATCCAGGACCTTTCCCTTTCCTGCCGTTTCCAAGTCACGGGACTTGTCGATCGCTGCTTCCATGCTGCCCTTCTCCGGAGTCAGAATGATTTCGGCTCCATAAGCCTTCATGACCGCACGACGCTCGACGCTCATGTTGTCTGGCATAATCAGGATCATGCGGTAGCCCTTGATCGCCGCAGCCATGGCTAGCGCAATACCGGTATTCCCGCTGGTCGCCTCGATCAGACAATCACCGGGTGTAATTTCACCGCGTTCCTCCGCCCGACAAATCATACTCAGCGCCGGACGATCCTTGACCGATCCGGCAGGGTTGTTTCCTTCCAGCTTGACCAGTAGGGTATTGTTCGTATTACCCGGCAATCTCTGCAGACGGACAAGCGGAGTATTACCCACGTAATTTTCTATGGTAGGCAAATTCATTTAAAGGCCTTCTTGCATTGGTGTTCCAAACTTCGACAACAACCCAGGACACGGGGTGCTCTACCCCGGCTTCTGATAAAAACCCCGAGCCGCTTACAGCTCAGAAACAAGCACCGGGCAATTGTATTCCGGTTCATGCGGCTTCTCTAGCCCACCCAAGAACGGGCATTCCTAAAGAAAACAGTCCATGGACTGAACTCTCCCCAGGCCGGGTTTCCCCAAGTGTTCTGAACGGTCCTGAAACACCGTTCCGGATGCGGCATCATGATGGTAAAACGCCCGTCCGCGTTGGTTACACCGGTAATGCCTCCGGGTGACCCGTTCGGGTTGAACGGATACTGATCCGTTTCACGACCATAATGGTCGATGTAACGCAAGACCACTGGGGATTCGCCGGAACCGGTTTCAAAACTGCTGGCAAATTCGGCACGCCCTTCTCCATGCGCAACGCACACCGGGATTTTCCAGCCTTGCATGCCCCGAAAGAAGATCGACGCAGATTCCTGCACTTCGACCATGACCACCCGGGCTTCAAACTGCTCGGACCGGTTTCGCACAAAGCGCGGCCATTCGTCGACACCCGGAATAATTCGGGTCAACCCGCTCAGCATCTGACATCCGTTACAAACACCCAGTCCGAAACTATCTGATCGGTTGAAAAATTCCATGAACTGGTCGCGCAGACCGAGATCGAACCTGACCGACTGCGCCCAACCCCGTCCGGCACCCAGCACGTCCCCGTACGAAAAGCCGCCGCAAGCCACTAGACCGCGAAAATTCTGCAAATTCGTTCGACCTTCCCGCAAGTCGTTCATATGGACATCGATGCTGGAAAAACCGGCCTCGTCAAATGCGGCTGCCATTTCAACATGCCCGTTAACGCCCTGTTCCCTGAGAATAGCAACCGCTGGACGCTGTGTATGAACAAAGGGAACGCCGGAAAGCTGTTCAGCAAAAAAACCCGATTCCGAACCCAGACCCGGATCATCGTCATCCCCGATGGCCTCGAATTCCTGTTTTGCACACTCCGGATTGTCACGGATCGATTGCATGCAGAAACTGGTCATCGCCCAGGTTTTTTGCAATCCTGCGCGAGAATCCACAAAGAATGGATTGCCGGAATAATCGAAGCGCAGGCTCTGCTCCTTACTAGCTTTGCCGATACGGTGCACACATCGACCCAGCCCCGCCTCGCTCAAACTGTCCAGAACAAAAGGAGTGTCTCCGGAGCGAACCTGGATCACCGCGCCAAGTTCTTCGGCAAACAGAGCGGCTAGGGGATCCTGGCCCAGATCGCTCAGCTCGACCTGCAATCCGCAACGTCCCGCGAAGGCCATTTCAGACAAGGTAACGAAGAGCCCGCCGTCCGACCGGTCATGGTAAGCCAGTATCTGGTTCTGACGGTTCAAAAACTGAATGCAGTTGAAAAACCTCTTGAACTGGCCGGCGTCTTCAAGGTCCGGGCATTCCGATCCCAACTGGGAATAAACCTGGGCAAGTGCCGACGCACCCAACCGGTTCTTACCGCCGCCCAGGTCAATCAGCACAAGATCAGTATCACCTTGATCAAGGACCAGACGAGGTGTCAATGTACGCCGGATATCGGCAACCGGCGCAAACGCAGAAATAATCAGTGACACGGGTGATGTCACTACCCTGTCCTCTCCGTTTTCTTGCCAGATGGTCCTCATGGACAACGAATCTTTCCCAACCGGAATTGCAATCCCCAACGCCGGGCAGAGCTCTAGACCCACCGCCTGTACCGTCTGATACAAGGCCGCATCCTGGCCTTCGCTGCCAGCCGCGGCCATCCAATTGGCAGAAAGCTTCACGTCTCCCAGCGAATCAATCTGCGCTGCCGCTAGGTTGGAAAGCGCCTCACCCACCGCCATGCGTCCCGAGGCAGGCGCGCTGCTCAGTGCCACCGGACTGCGCTCCCCCATGGCCATGGCCTCCCCGGTATGACTGCGAAAACCGGACGCGGTAACCGCAACATCTGCGACCGGCACCTGCCATGGACCCACCATCTGGTCACGAGCAACCAGCCCTGTGACCGACCTATCACCTATGGTGATGAGGAAGTTTTTGCTTGCCACTGCAGGTAACTGAAGAACCCGTCGCACTGCTTCCTCAACAGTGACATCATGCAGATCTAACGAACCGCCCTGACTGTCCCGTGTATCGACAGTTCTATGCATCTTTGGTGGCTTGCCAAACAGCAGGGACATCGGCATGTCAATCGCGTTGCATCCGTTTTCCTCATCGTACAGGATCAAGTGTTCTTCTTCGGTGGCAAAACCAATCACCGCAAACGGACAATTCTCGCGTTCACAGAGGGCAGAAAAGACGGGCAGGGATTGTTCCTCGATTGCCAGCACATAGCGTTCCTGCGCTTCGTTGCACCAGACCTGCAACGGCGACATCGACGGGTCGGCATTGGGAATTCTTGACAGTTCAATCCGGCCACCCCGGTCGCTGTCATGGAGGATTTCCGGTACCGCATTTGACAGGCCACCGGCGCCGACATCGTGGATCGACAGGAGCGGGTTGTCCTGCAGGCTGCTGCAGGCGTTGATGACTTCCTGGCAGCGCCGCTGCATTTCCGGATTCTCGCGCTGAACCGATGCAAAATCGAGCGCCTCTGAACCGACCCCGGTCGCCTGCGACGAAGCTGCTCCCCCACCGAGGCCGATCAACATCGCCGGCCCGCCAAGCACCACGACCCGCGCGCCAGCGGGTATCGTTTTCTTTTCGACGTTGCCCGAACGAATGTTTCCCATCCCCCCCGCGATCATGATCGGCTTATGGTATCCCGACCGCTGACCTTTGTGCCCGATTTGTTCGAACGTACGGAAATACCCGCACAGATTCGGTCTTCCAAATTCGTTGTTGAATGCAGCGCAACCAATCGGCCCTTCGAGCATGATATCCAGTGCCGATGCGATACGATCCGGTTTCGAGAAATCCGTTTCCCAGGCCTGGTTCAGTCCCGGGATAAATAAGTTGGAAACTGAAAAACCGGCGAGTCCCGCCTTTGTATGCGAACCCCGGCCCGTCGCTCCCTCGTCGCGTATCTCCCCGCCCGAACCCGTAGCAGCCCCTGGAAATGGAGAAATGGCCGTTGGATGATTGTGCGTCTCCACCTTCATGAGAATCTGCACAGGTTCCTGGTGGTAACGGTATTGACCACTCGCTAGATCTTGGTAGAAAGCCTCTGTCCGATGACCTTCGATGACCGAGGCATTGTCATGATAGGCCGAGAGAATTCCACTGGGACTCGAATCCGAGGTAAACCGGATCATGTCAAACAGAGTGTGCTCCAGAATTTCGCCGTCCAGAGTCCAACTGGCATTGAAGATCTTGTGCCGACAATGTTCCGAGTTGGCCTGAGCGAACATCATTAGCTCGACATCAAAGGGGTCCCTGCCGAGAGACCGAAAGCTTTCTTCCAGGTAGATCAATTCATCATCCGACAGCGCAAGCCCGAGCCGAAGATTAGTTTCAACCAAATCGGCCCGGGGTGCACCGATCCACGCCAGCTGCTCAAGCACTCCACGCTCTCCGGGTTCAAATATCCGGTTTTCCTCGGTCTGGTCGAGAACCGTCTGCGTCATGCGGTCACACAACAGGGGACGAATGGCGGTTCTGGAACAACTAGAGAGTGGTTGCCCACTATGGGTCGAAAACAAATAGACAATGCCGCGTTCGATGCGAACGACGCCGGACAGGCCGCATCCGCGTGCAATTTCGGTGGCCTTGGTGGACCAGGGAGTGATGGTGCCAGTCCTCGGAGCGATCACCAGCGAATCA
>JANXGZ010000054.1 GCA_024958995.1 Methylococcales bacterium
CAACAGTTGGTAGGGGTCGATGACCTTCCCATTTTTCTTTTGAGCCCACTGCCAATCCCTAAAGTTATGACTCTTAATGCCTCCTTCAGCCCCATAGATCGGTTTTGAATATTTCACCTGCAGTGCGGCAGAAGCGTTCAGTATTGCGGGAAGGACGTACTTCAACGAATTTGACCCGTTCGTATAAGGCAGGTAACAGTAGCGCTTACCGAGCTCCAGCATGTCAACCATTCGCCGCTCGCCGCTCCACTTTTGTGTGTTCTTGCGCCCAGAGCGAGTAATGCGACGGATAAATCCCATCAATTCCTTCTGGTCAGCAGGGGGCTCTGGATCCGTCCGCAATTGGGCGTGGATCATGCACAGAAACGTATTCTCGTGGTGGGCATAACGGAATATGGTTCCATTATCATTTTCAAGCTGGCTTTTCAGTTCCCGGACCATCTCGTAGTTCGGAAAGCCACCGCGTTCCGTGTTGAGATATTCCCCGGCGTGCGCAACCAGCCCACCCTTTTGAATCGTGTGGTGAGAGAACTGGAAGGCGACACCCTCGTATGGATGGCGGTCCTTATGGAAAGGCACGGCCACCGTCGTGGTTTCAAAGTCGATGAAATGAAGCGGATAGGACCAGGTCACCATTTCGGCGTGCAGCCCTTCTGCATCCAGCCAGGGCATGGTGTCGCGATCGACTGCTTTGCGCACCTGTAGCCATTGTCGCTCACTGGTAGAGAGGCCAGGGGTCGCCTTGGACTTAATTCCAATATCCGATTTCTTGAGGTCTTTTAACTTGACTCGACCTTCGGCAATCCGATCATCTTTTTTTCGGTAATTCCAAAGATCAAGAATATTTGGTTCAGCAAAGTCACTCTCGTTCCAGTCCAGTGCTTCAGACCAGCATTCCCGAAAGCCGCTCCGCTTCCCATCAACGATGTCTTCCTTCTTGCGACCAAACTCGCAGCTTCTGCACTTGGAACCAATCGGTGTCTGAATCTTCTGGTCGGCTTCATAGGACGCCGCAAGCCGTTTAACCTCCGCGCCAAAATTCACTGAGCCGTCCGGATCTCTACCCGAGCGGATCAATTTGACCTGCTCGTCGACCGACACCTTGATCAGAATCTGCGGGTCAAGGTCTTCTGAGACCAGTTGGCTTGATACACTGACTCCCTTGTGACTGTTTGTATTCCGAACCACTCGAAATTTCTGATGAAGCCCATCTGTGGGACAGCGGGCGTGCTTGTCAATCAACATCAGGTAGGGGCGAACTTTGTATCCCGGCATCGCGAGCTCGAGAACATGGGTCTGGAATGCAACGTCGTAGAGATAGGATCGCCAGCCACTCGAGAGGGAGCCATTCTTGTTCATGAAGGATCCCGGCCCCTCCAGTTTGTCGTATGACTTCGCCTTCACCTCGACCAGTTCGAGGTCCCGGCCATTCTTGACCAGGACATCAATTCGGATGAACAGATTCTGATGCCGAATAGCCGGTTCGAAGAGAATGGTTTTCTCTTCGTTTAAAAGCCGGTTTGTTTCGGACTCTGCTTCCTCGTAACCAAGAGCCCTGATGTCGTGGCCCCCGGGGTGGTATTGCTTCGCCAACTCGCCCACCTGGAAGCCACCCTCAGCCAATGCAAGCAGGAATGCGTCATCCAGTTTTTTGTTCGCATACTCATCTTTCCGGGTATAAAAGAGTTTCGTTGGACACTCCATGCTCAACTGGAAACGCGATTTGGTTAGGTATCGCAACTAAGCCGCCGCGAATACACCGGCAATTTGTGAAAGCCATCCCATTTTCTATTTCTTTCGAATCATGATTGTTTGTAATCTGGGGATAGGTACTCTTCACAAAGCTCTTCCACCCGACTCGGGTCATGAGTATCGTGTGCATTGCTGTCGAAGGTTTTGAAAGAGGCTTTTTCCGCGGTGTAGACGATCTTGAGCCGTTTACGCCAGTTCTCATCAGTCATCATATCGGCTGACGTTCTAATAGCCTCCATAATCGAGTCTTTATTATTTTCATACACCTCAAAGGTGGGTATCCATAAACTGTAACCCTGATGGTAGCGTACAGAACTGTATTTTCCTCTCTGAAACGGTCCCCTTCCACACTCAACTCCTTGGATATTTGGCACTCGATAGTCTGTTCGATAGTGAAGCGTGAGACCCAGTCCTGTTCCTTTTTTGCCGAAGTTTTTTCCAACGAGAAAAAAAGTGAAGAACCTGCGCTTATTCAGGAAGACAGACCAATCTCTATGGCAATCATGCCTGGCGTCCGGAAAAGCCTTCTTGATTGCTTCATGCAAGGCATTCACTAACTTGGGTTCTTCCTCCGACGAGCCAAGAGTTTGGTGCTTATCCACCAACCACATCTCAAAATTCTCCAG
>JANXGZ010000245.1 GCA_024958995.1 Methylococcales bacterium
GGCCATCTTTTTCCGAGAATGCGTCGTGTTCAACGCTTCACCCGCTGAACCCATTCCGTAGCCTTTGACGGTCTTGGCCAGGATAACGGTGGGTTGCCCCCGGTGTTCGACCGCGGCATGGTAGGCCGCATAAACCTTGTGCGGATCGTGACCGCCCCGGTTCAGCCGCCAAATGTCCTGGTCGGACATGTTGGCCACCATTGCCAGCAGTTCGGGGTATTTCCCAAAAAAATGCTGACGTGTGTAGGCCCCGCTCTTTGCCTTGTAATTCTGGTATTCGCCGTCCACAGCCTCCTCCATTCGCTTGCGCAGGAGACCCTTGATATCCACCGCCAGCAAGGGATCCCAGTAGGAACCCCAGATCACCTTGATCACGTTCCAGCCGGCACCGCGGAATGCAGCTTCAAGTTCCTGGATGATCTTGCCGTCACCGCGAACCGGCCCGTCGAGGCGCTGCAGGTTGCAATTGACCACGAAAATTAGATTATCCAGCCCTTCCCGGCCGGCCATACCGATCGCCCCCAGGGATTCGGGTTCATCCATTTCACCGTCCCCGACAAAGGCCCAGACCTTTCTACCCGCGGTACCGACGATCTGCCGGTCGTGGAGGTATTTCATGAACCGGGCCTGATAGATTGCCATCATCGGTCCGAGACCCATCGATACTGTCGGAAACTGCCAGAAATCGGGCATCAGCCTGGGATGTGGATAGGAAGACAGACCGCCACCATCCACCTCCTGACGGAAACGAAGCAACTGATCCTCGCTCAACCGACCTTCCAGGTAGGCCCTGGCGTAGATCCCGGGCGAAGAATGCCCCTGGAAAAAAACCAGGTCTCCGCCATGCTGACTCGTTGCGGCATGGAAGAAATGGTTGAACCCCACATCGTAGAGCGTCGCCGCGGAAGCGAAGGTTGAAATATGCCCGCCGTATTCAGTGGACTTCTGGTTGGCCCGAACCACCATGATCATGGCATTCCAGCGAATGTAGGATCTCAGCCGGTGTTCGATCTCATGATTACCCGGGCTGACCGCCTGTTCCTGTGTCGGGATGGTGTTGATGTACGCGGTAGTGGCCGAATAGGGAAGGTTGGCGCCGGACCTGCGAGCCTGGTCGACCAGTCGTTCGATCAGGTAGTGAGCACGTTCCAGTCCATCGGTCCGGATAACGGACAGCAAGGCATCCAGCCATTCTCTGGTTTCCTCGGCATCCAGGTCATCATCACTTGCCCCATGATGAACGATGTCGCGTTCTACGGACATGGATTTGCACTCCGAAGCTCAGGAAACAAACCATTAAAAAGCTTGACCGGAAAATCGGTCTTCGACAGGTCTTTAGCCGCCAGTTACGCTCATATGCCTCAATATAATCGGCTTTTTCTGAAGGTCAAACTCATGTTTCTCGGGTTTGATCGCCATCGAATCGACAATGGCACGCTTGACCCTATCCAGATCCCCGGGGTAACTGCGAAGAACGCGTTTCAGGTCGATCGAATGCTCATTGCCGAGACACAGCAGAAGCCGCCCCTGAACGGTTAACCTGACCCGGTTGCAGGAAGCGCAGAAGTTGTTGCTGTGGGGAGAAATAAATCCGACCCGGCTGTCGGTACCCAAAACCCTGAAGTACCGGGACGGACCCCCGGTCGAATCGGTAGTCGGTACCAACTCGTAACCGTGCGCCAGGTCCGCTTTAATTCGGTCGCTCGGGTAATAGGTTTCGGCCCGGTCATGGCCATCGACTGATCCAAGCGGCATCTCCTCGATGAAGCTAATATCAAAACCGCGGTCGACCGCAAAGCCCACCAGGTCGGACACTTCCTCGTGGTTGCGCCCTTTCAGGATCACCGAGTTGATCTTGATGCGTCCGAAATCAGCCTTGCGGGCCATCTCGATTCCCCGCAGTACCATCGCCAGGTCACCGACACGGGTCATCTCGGTAAATTTACGTGGATCCAGGGTATCTAGACTGATGTTGATCCGCTTCACGCCGGCCTTCTTGATATCCCCGGCCATTTTCTCCAGGTTCGACCCGTTGGTGGTCATTGTCAGTTCATCAAGCCCCTTGAGCCGACCAATCCTGGCTAGTAGTTCGACTGCGCCCCTGCGCACCAGCGGTTCGCCGCCGGTGATACGAATCTTCCTGACACCCAACTCGACGAAGGCCTGGCTCAGAGTATCGATTTCATCCAACGTCAGAATCTGTGCCCGTGGCAGAAAGGTCATCTCCTCGCTCATGCAGTAAACACAACGAAAATCGCAACGATCGGTAATCGATATGCGAAGGTAACTGACCGTTCTGCCGAAACGATCGACCAGTTGTTGTGGAAATGAATCCGTCATAGCTGAATCTATCGGTATTGATGATGGAGTAAGGTACTTATTGTCTCATGGGCAGACCATTTCCCCCAAAAGTTCATCCAATCCTTCGAACAAGGGAAACGGTCCGGCACGGGCTAGCCAAAACCCGGGTTAACGAAAAGGACTGCGGCTGCCCGACGCATTGGATCGGACATCGGTAACACCGTTGGCAGCCCGGAAAGCCGCAAGTCCTGAGCGGCACCAAACACCGATTACAGGTCCAGAGCCTCCCTGGCCACCTCAGTCACGGTGGGGTAATCAATTTTCCCGCTTCCAAGCAAAGGAATCGACGGCACTGGAATAATCTTCTTGGGCACACTGAGCTCGGCTATGCCTGTTGCTTGCGCAACAATCGCCTGCCGATTCGCCTCCGCAACATCCGTAACCAGAACCAGTTGCTCACCTTTCTTCGAATCAGGAAGCGCGACAACCGCATGCTGCCCCGATGGCCAAATCGTCGCAACTAGGTCTTCCGTGACTGCCAACGAAACCATTTCGCCACCAATCTTGGCAAAACGCCTGGCTCTCCCGCAGATCTTCACGAAACCGTCTCCTTCGATGTCCACAATGTCACCGGTATCGAACCAGCCTGGACCAAAGATCGAAGCAGGCGGAACAATCAACCCGGGTTGATCCGAAAGTAGGTAGCCGAGCATGATATTGGGGCCTGAAACATGCAGCCTCTTGCCGTCATCGATACCAGGAACCCTGGACAGCCGATGATCTATACCAGGAAGAAATCGGCCCACGGTCCCGTTTCGATAATCCATGGGCGTATTCACAGCCAATACCGGACTGGTTTCCGTGACCCCATAGCCTTCGAAAATGCGGATACCGAAATTAGTTGACCAGCTACGGCGAGTTTCTTCCTTCAGTTTTTCGGCCCCGGCAAAAACGTAACGAACACTATAGAAATCGTATGGATGAGCATGTTCTGCATAGCCTGAAAGAAAGGTGTCAGTACCGAACAGGATGGTCGCATTAATCTCGTAGGAAACTTCGGGAATAATGCGATAATGCAGCGGAGAAGGATAGAGAAAACTCCGCATTCCCGACAAAAGCGGCAACAGGGTTCCCGCGGTCAGGCCAAAGGAATGAAACAGGGGCAATGCGTTCAGAATCACGTCCCGAGAACTGAAATCGACGCGCGCCGCCAGTTGCGCACGGTTGGACAGCAGGTTGCTGTGCGAAAGCACCACGCCTTTCGGAGTTCCTTCCGATCCCGAGGTAAACAGGATTACTGCTGGCTGATCAGGATCCTTTCGGGCTTCGTCGTTCCAGTACCCAGATACAAGGCATCGAACAAACCCCCTGATGCGTGCAGACCTAGAGATGTGCGACGAAAGATCTTCCATGTAAACAAAGCAGACGTCGGTCTCTAGTTGCTTGGCGATCGATTCCAGCCCCGCCTTTTGCAGGAACCGGCGCGAAGTAACGACCATACGGATGCGAGCGGTTCGGCAAGCTGCGGACAATGCGCGTAATCCACTTGTATAGTTGAGCATGGCCGGCACCCGCCGGCTACACTGCAGTCCCAGCATCGCCACCACGGTAGCCGTTGCGGTCGGTAGCAGTATTCCCACTACATCACCTGCTTCGGTCAGTTGCTCAAACTCTTTGCCGATACAGAATATACGCGTGATCAGTGCATTGTAGCTCGATGGCTCGCGATTGATGTCCTCCAGCACAAGATGCCGCCCGCCGTGGATCTTGCGCGCATCAAGCAGAACCGAAAAAACGGTTCTGCGGTAGTCACTGGTCTCGAACACCATCTCGGTCATCAGGTCCGCAAGCAGCCTACCTGCATACTTTCGAGACTCGCGACCAGTCAGGTTTTCTGGCGGTTGCAGCGTTACCCCGGGAAGGATCGTCAGCCGGATCCTCGGAAACCAGCGCAATCTAATGCGTCCTCGAAGCCTCGAAAAAGGCGTGAACTGGGCACCGTCGATCCGAATCGGCAAAACGGTCGCGCCGGACTTGACCGCCACCAGTCCCGGGCCATCGTAGATCTTCATCAGCGAACCGGTCACCGTAATCCGGCCCTCCGGAAAAACGACTGCATGGTGGTTCTTCTTCAAGTACTGGATCAGAGCCCTGGAAGACAACGGACTCACCGGGTCCATCGGAAACACTCGGCACATCAAGAGGAAGGGTTTGATCCAGCGCTTGCGGGCGACATGCGTATTGATCGCAAAGGTTACCGTGCTCGGAGCAAAGGCTCCGATCAGTAGAGGGTCTAGAAACGAACAATGATTAGCTACGATCAGAACTCGGTCGCCGGCCTCCCTATAATTCTCAAGCCCGCTGATTTCGACCCGGTAAAGACGTCGCAACAGCCACTGGAAAAAGCTTTTCAACATGGCATATCCAGATTTTTCCCAGGATTACGGGTTGTTTTGTCGCCGGTAAGGGAACCTGGCCCGTTGCTGCCACCGGGTGATTCTGGCAATCGATGCCCGCCATCCGGATTCCCACATACGGGTATTTTCGTGCAACAATCCGGAAGTCCTACAAACAAGTATCGCCGCAGATTATATCCACGTATACCCTTGCATCCGGAAACAAGATGAACAAACCCACTGATGGTGAATTCGTAATCCTGCTTCACGGGCTAGGACGAACCCGGTTTTCAATGAACCGTCTGGCACGAAAGCTCGAATCACTTGGGTATTCCGTTCTGAACCGAGACTATCCATCGACCCGGCGCTCGATGGACGAACTCGTCAACGGTTACCTTGTTCCGGCAGTTATTCATTGCACGACGCACGATGCACGCAGGATCCATGTCGTTACCCATTCCATGGGGGCCATCCTAGTCCGCTTCTACCTGCAAAATCATCATCTCCCCATAGGCAGCCGGGTCGTGATGATCAGTCCACCAAATCATGGCAGCGAGGTGGTCGATTGCTTAAAGAAATTCCGTTTGTTCAGGGGGCTATTCGGGCCAGCCGCGCTGCATCTAGGAACCGAGGCCGCAAGCCTACCCAACCAGCTCGGCAGGATCGACTGCGAAACCGGCGTCATTGCCGGGGACGTTAGTTCCGACCCCTGGTTCAGGGGGCTATTCCGAGGGCCCAACGACGGCAAGGTTTCGGTGCAAAGCGCAAGGCTCGAGGAAATGCAGGATTTCATGGTGGTCCGTTCCGGACATACCTTGATCATGCGTTCATCTACAACCATCGACCAAGTGATGGCATTCCTGCAGCACGGACGATTCAATCGCTAGATTGCCGACAGACTCACGGTATCCCGAATCAGGTCTGGCCGGCTACCCAGACTAAACAACCTCCCTGCAATACCGGCACCGCCGCAACATACCAGAAGCCGATCCAGTGCTCTACGGAAAAAATTCGGCGATCTGTATGCACCCAAGTTCGACGTTCTTTTTCCGGCAGTGATTCCCATTGTCCGTTTGTTCGCAGTTCATCTCACCATGGCTCCTGATCTTTTCCAGCGACCAACCGTTGGAAATCACCCGGCGGCATTCGTTCTTGGCATAGCGCTCCAGTTCCGCATGGGCAGCCTGCTGCGCCTCGCTGCGGGTTGCCTTCCAGTCAGAGTAGACCGAATTGCCGGTAATGACTCTATGATCATAGTCAGGGATTCCACCGAGGTCGCAGGCCCACAGACCCAGTAACAATACGAAGGCCAAACACGACTTTTTCATGACAAAATCCTCCGACGAACCGTCAGCCGGGACCAAGACCACCGACCGTTTAGCGGCGCATATTGAACCGAGCTTAATGATTCTCGATTTAGCCGTCAATCCGTGCGTCAGATCAAATCTGACCGGGCACAGAATCGGCTTGCGAGAAGGAAAGAATGGGAGTAGGGTCGAAAACGATATCGTAGAAGACTGCCGAAAACAGGAGGTGATTATGGTGTCTCTTTTGTATCTGGCTCTGTTTGTTCTGGCCACATTTCTCGTACTGAGAGACAAGGAACTGTTAGTTCCCATCAGGTCCTGCAATGTTTGCTTGCCCCGCTACTGGATTCTCGCAGTGCTGGGAATTCTATTCCTAGGTGCAGAAGCCTTTGCCCTGGCCGGAGCGCACAATGTCTGGGTGATCAGTGGCGTCATGGCGCTTTCGATCTCCGCTTTCATGTTTGCCCTTTTCTTTGTCTGGGAACGGCATAAATGGATCCTGGCGCTAA